>NZ_AYLO01000151.1 GCF_000496735.2 Methyloglobulus morosus KoM1 | reverse complement strand
ATAGRCGGGCAATCTAGTGAGCCAGGGATCAAGATGTTTTTTGCTGATAAGATTATGAATGCAGTTGTAACCAATAAGATATTTATTCCTAGATATCCTGTTGATATATAGGCTAAATACCTCCGAAAAGTGGGTTAGTTGTAGGGTGTGGTTAGCCGCGCAAACGCACTGTGACTAAGCAAAAGCTGGTGTTTATGCGCGGCGTAACCCACCGAATGTGATGGACTTCGACATGGTGGATTACGACGCGCAAAATCACTTCACTTATCATTAAAGCTTGTTGTTTTGCGCGTCTAATCCACCCTACTATGCTACGACAATCGCCATATCCCGTTATGCCGCGCCGAGTACCGGAGGTTTTGGCGGGAATCGCCCGTAGGGGTGCGGCAGGGATGCCGCACGTTGCCGGAGGGACAGGAAGTCCCTTCCGGCAACCCCCGTCAAAACTGAGGAACGCAGGAAGCAAGCGGCATCCGGGGGTCGTTTCTTTTGGATACTTTTCTTTGGACAAGCAAAGAAAAGTAGCCCGCCTGCCAGTGCGGAACTGGCATTTAAACAAACCGTCGCGGTAGCGACACAATGTTAGCTCGACAGATTAGGATGAAAAACGAATCCCAACATCATAATTCGGATAATTGTTACATTGGGGTTCAAAAGCTCACCCACAACTTACGATTACTCGCAGCCCAAAACATTTACCTAGCCTACAGCGGCGGCATAGATTCCCATGTCTTGCTGCATTTGTGCGCGTCTATTGAACACCTCAAACCCAAAATCACCGCCGTTTACGTCAATCACGGTTTGCAGGCTGAGGCGGAAAGTTGGAGCGAACACTGCGGGCAAGTTTGCCATGACCTGGGTGTAAATTTTCTCAGCTTGACAGTGCATGCCCACGCTGCACCTGGAGAAAGCCCGGAAGAAGCCGCCCGTAATGCCCGTTATGCTGCCTTGAAACCGTTGTTGGCTAACGGTGATTTATTGCTCGTCGCCCAACATGCCGAGGATCAATTGGAAACCGTGTTGTTGCAATTGTTTCGTGGCAGTGGGCTTAAGGGCTTGTCCGGCATGCCGGAGAGTGTGGCGTTTGGTAAGGGTAGGTTAATAAGGCCATTGCTGGATATTTCCAAAGCTGAAATTATTGAATATGCCAAAACACACAGACTGGAATGGATTGAAGACCCCAGCAATCAACACAACCATTTCGACCGCAATTTCCTGCGGAATGACATTATTCCCAAACTCAAGGAACGCTGGCCTGCCATAGAGAAGACGGTGTCCCGTTCGGGCAAACATTGCGCAAATGCCCAAGATTTGTTGGCTAATATCGCCGATGATTGGCTGGCAACAACCCTGAATCCTGGCAACAACACTTTAGCCATTAGCCGATTGCAAAGCCATCCCTTATTGCAACAAGCATTAATCGTCCGACAATGGTTGAATCGCCTGGGCTTGAAAATGCCCAGCCAGGATTTTATACAAAGGATTCTTGAGCAAGTCGTCGCGGCTAAGGAAGGCGCTGATCCCTTACTAACAACACAAGGTCATTGTATTCGCCGTTATCGTGGCTCGCTGTATTGCCTGAAACCCTCGCAACGTAAATCAGGCGGTACATTGAATTGGCCTGCTGGCGAATCCTCATTACAACTATCGGATGATGTGCGTTACGAAGCCATCGAATCATCTGTCGGAATTTCTTGTGAGCATTGGCGAAATTCCAGCATTACCGTCAATTTTCGTTCTGGCGGTGAAACTATCGAGTTACCTGGGCGTAAAGGCCACCATTCCTTAAGGAAGCTCTATCAGGAAGCGGGCATCCCGCCGTGGGAAAGAACGATAACTCCCCTGGTCTACCTGAACGGTAAATTGGCGGCAGTCGGCGAACATTGGGTCAGTGCTGAGTTTTATTGTGACACTAAAGAACCCTGCTTACGCATTATCCGCCATAAAATAAATCCAAAAGGCAATGACGACACGCCCGATGTCGATTAAAATAGTCATTTCAAGCAGCACGTCAGTGACAACCTGAAGTCCAATCAACTTTTCATGACCAAATATATTTTCATCACTGGCGGTGTTGTGTCATCGCTAGGCAAAGGTATTGCCGCATCTTCCTTGGCAGCTATCCTGGAGGCGCGGGGTCTTAAGGTCACCATGACCAAGCTCGACCCTTATATCAATGTCGATCCAGGCACGATGAGTCCGTTCCAGCACGGCGAGGTTTTCGTGACCGAAGACGGCGCGGAAACCGACCTGGATTTAGGGCATTACGAGCGTTTTCTCAAAACGACACTCTCCAGAAAAAACAGTTTCACGACCGGCCAAGTGTACGACAGCGTATTGCGCAGGGAACGCAAAGGCGAATACCTGGGCGCGACCGTCCAGGTCATCCCGCATATCACCGATGAAATCAAGAACCGTATTTACCAAAGTGCGGAGGGCATGGATATTGCGATCATCGAGATCGGCGGTACGGTTGGCGACATTGAATCCCTGCCATTCCTGGAGGCCATCCGCCAGATGCGAGTGGAACTGGGCGCGGAACGGGCGTTGTTCATCCATCTTACCCTGGTGCCGTATATCCGCTCTGCCGGAGAAATTAAAACCAAACCTACGCAGCATTCGGTCAAAGAACTGCGTTCCATTGGTATCCAGCCGGATATCTTGATGTGCCGTTCTGAGCAACCCATACCCGAAAGCGACCGCCGTAAAATCGCGTTGTTTACTAATGTCGAAGAAAAGGCCGTCATCTCGGCAGTGGATGCCGATTCCATTTACCGGATTCCGCTCCTGCTCCATGAGCAAGGCTTGGATGAGATTGTCGTCAACAAGCTAAGGCTTAACGTGCCGCCAGCCGATTTGTCTGAATGGCAGCAGGTGGTTGAGGCCTTGGCGCATCCAACGTCCGAAGTCAAGATAGCCATTGTCGGCAAATATGTCGACCATTCGGATGCGTACAAGTCGTTAAATGAAGCCCTTACCCATGCGGGCATAACCACCCGCCACCGCGTCAAGATCGCTTATATTGATTCTGAAACCATTGAAGACGTGGGCGTTGATATTCTTAAACACGTCGATGCCATCCTGGTGCCCGGCGGTTTTGGCGAACGCGGCATAGAGGGTAAGATTGCCACTGCGCGTTATGCCCGTGAACACAAGATCCCGTATTTAGGTATCTGCTTGGGCATGCAGGTCGCTGTCATCGAATTTGCCAGGGATATAGCGGGCTTAGAAGGCGCGCACAGTACGGAATTTTTACCGGCATCGCCGCATCCGGTGATCGGCCTGATTACCGAATGGATGGACGAAAAAGGCCAGCTCGAAATTCGGGACGAACAGTCCGACCTGGGCGGTTCTATGCGCTTGGGTGGGCAACAATGCCGCCTGAAACCGGACTCGTTAGCGTATCGGATGTACCAAAAAGAAGTGATTACCGAACGCCATCGCCATCGCTACGAATTCAATAACCAATATTTTGAAAGACTGGAACAAGCGGGGATGCGTTTTTCCGGCGAATCCATCGACGGGCGGTTGGTGGAAGTCATTGAAATCCCCGACCATCCCTGGTTTTTGGCGTGCCAATTCCATCCCGAATTTACGTCTACACCAAGGCGAGGGCATCCGCTGTTTTCCGGCTTCGTAACGGCAGCGGCACAACACAAAAAGGAACATAATCAATGAAGTTATGCGGTTTTGAAGTAGGACTGGATCAGCCATTCTTTTTGATTGCTGGGCCGTGCGTCATCGAAAGCGAGCAATTGGCACTGGATACGGCGGGCACCCTTAAAGAGTTAACGGGAAAATTAAATATTCCCTTTATTTACAAATCCTCGTTCGATAAGGCCAACCGTTCTTCCCACGAAAGTTTTCGGGGCCTGGGTTTAGAAAAAGGGCTGGAGATACTGGCGAAGGTCAAACAACAAATCGGTGTGCCGGTGCTGACGGATGTCCACGAAGACACCCCATTAGCCGAAGTTGCCTCCGTGGTGGATGTCATGCAAACACCTGCGTTTTTGTGCCGCCAAACCAATTTTATCCAGGCTGTTGCCAGCCATGGAATTCCGGTGAACATCAAAAAAGGCCAGTTCCTGGCACCTTGGGATATGGTGCATGTCGCAAAGAAAGCCAAGGCAACAGGCAACGAACAGATTATGGTCTGCGAACGCGGCGTATCGTTCGGCTATAACAATCTGGTGTCGGATATGCGCTCGCTGGCAGTGATGCGCGATACGGGATGTCCGGTCGTGTTCGATGCCACCCATTCGGTGCAATTGCCCGGTGGACAAGGTACGCACTCAGGTGGGCAGCGTGAATTCGTCCCAGTATTGGCGCGCGCGGCGATGGCGGTCGGTATTGCCGGAATCTTTATGGAGACCCATCCCAATCCCGCCGAAGCCCTTAGCGACGGGCCGAACTCCTGGCCACTCCACAGGATGAAAGAATTACTGGAAGTCTTATTAACCATCGACAAGGCGGTCAAGTCAACCGCCTTAATTGAAACAACCTTATAGGAAACGCAATGGCAGTTATTAAAGAAATACGAGCACGAGAAATTTTGGATTCACGCGGCAACCCGACCTTGGAAGCCGATGTGGTGTTAGCGTCCGGCGTGGTCGGCAGCGCGATGGTACCTTCCGGCGCATCAACTGGCGAACGCGAAGCCATTGAACTGCGCGACGGCGACAAGACCCGATATCTGGGCAAAGGCGTGTTGAATGCCGTCAATAACGTCAAGACCGAAATCCGCTCCGCCATCATCGGTATGGATTCAGAAGACCAAGCGGGTATCGACAACAAGATGATCGCACTCGACGGCACGGACACCAAGGCCCGTTTAGGCGCAAACGCCATGCTAGCGGTGTCGATGGCGGCGGCGCACGCGTCAGCCAAAGAAAAGAGCCTGCCTTTGTACCGTGACTTGAACAAGTCCGGCGAATTCATCATGCCGGTGCCGATGATGAACATCATCAACGGCGGCTCCCATGCCGATAACAGCGTTGATTTGCAAGAATTCATGATATTGCCTGTCGGTGCGCCGACTTTCCGCGAAGCCATTCGTTACGGCGCGGAAGTGTTCCACAACCTGAGCAAGGTCTTGAAATCGAAAGGCTTGGCGACCACCGTCGGTGATGAAGGCGGTTTTGCCCCTAACCTGTCATCTAATGAAGAGGCTATCAGCGTGATCCTGCAAGCCATCGAACAAGCCGGTTACAAGCCCGGCAAAGACATTTACTTAGGCTTGGATGCTGCGGCTTCTGAATATTATCACGACGGTATTTACGACTTGGCTTCAGAAGACAAAACCTATAGCTCCACGGCAATGGCAGATTTCTTCGTCGATTGGGTCAACAAATACCCCATCATCAGCATCGAAGACGGCTTTGACGAAAACGACTGGGACGGTTGGAAAACCATGACCGATAAACTCGGCGGACGTATCCAATTAGTCGGCGATGACCTGTTCGTCACCAATCCGGCTATCTTAAAGAAAGGTATCGAAAAAAATATTGCCAATTCCATTTTGATTAAAGTCAACCAAATCGGCACCTTAACCGAAACTTTGGCGGCTATTGATATGGCGCATAAAGCAGGGTATTCTGCGGTCGTATCGCACCGTTCCGGCGAAACCGAAGACACCACCATTGCCGATTTGGCGGTCGCAACCGGAACCGGGCAAATTAAGACCGGATCACTCAGCCGTTCTGACCGTGTTGCCAAATACAACCGTTTAATGAAGATTGAGGAAGAATTGGGGAGTGCAGCAAAATACGCTGGAAGCAGCGCGTTTAAAATGTTGTAATTGTTCAACGAATAAGGATAAAGTTACTGATAAAGGTTGATTCTGTTCATGGTTCGACAAGCTCACCACGAACGGAATCAMCCCCTGCCGTTCGTCCTGAACTAATCGAAGGACGTTATTAGTAACCAGCCAGGGTTGATAAATCCATACTGTTTAGCGAGGATAAACCAATCAAAATCCTAATCGCCATCGTCATCTTACTGATAATCCACCTGCAATACCGCTTGTGGGTGGGCGATGGCAGTATTGCCCAAATTAAAGAATACCAAGCCCGCCTCGATGTCCTGAAACAAAAAACCAAAGAAAAAAAAGAGCGTAACGACGCGCTCTATGCCGAAGTCCTGGACTTACGCAAAGGCCAGGAAGCCATTGAAGAACGGGCGCGGGATGAGTTGGGGATGATTAAGGAAAATGAGACTTTTTTTCAGGTGATTGAGGAAAAATAATCATATAGATATCATTGACGCTATTGTATTTTTAGAACCGGAATTGTCGCATCACAATTTATAGTAATTTTTTTGAGAAAAATATTGAAACCTAGATTGCATGCGAAATCAACCGAGTATAATGAAATTCTTGATAGAGTAATTTCTTGCATTTCAGTAATTGAATGTTCAAAGTATTTTGAATCACATATCGGTAAGCGGCAAAGCGATCAAAAAATAATAGTTAAAGCTTTCCAAAATGAGGTCGCTGAAAACCTTTCTAACGCTTTTCCTGAAATAGACTGGAAAATTGAATTTTCTCCAAGTGAAGTTAACAAAGATTCGATTGATGTATTTGGCAATGGCAATGACTTTGTTATTGCAATCGAATTAGATAAAAACAGAGCTGATCAAGTAGCTAAAAAATTCGTATCTCGAGTAGCACTACTACCAAACATAAAGATTTACTTTATTTCATTATGCTATCCTGGCACTGATAATATGAGTAAACCAGAGTGTATT
>NZ_AYLO01000150.1 GCF_000496735.2 Methyloglobulus morosus KoM1 | reverse complement strand
CGAATGTGGAAGGTTTTATCAAAGGGAAGAGTGCGATTTCGATTGCTAGGTAATTCAGCCATCTTACACAGTTTTGCATGGCTCTTTGCATTGGTCAGGTTGATAACTGTCAAGCCCCGTAAATTCAATCGACCATTATAAGCTAACGTCCTTTATCCTCTCCCTTGTCATTAGTCATTGTGTTTGGTTATTCTTTTGAAAAGTACTCACCTTTATCTTTCAATTTTCGAATATATTTCATTTCGATAAAAGAAGGCATGACCACTTCCTCAAATAAATCAAGAAGTACTTTTTTATCACCGAAATTGAGGGTGTAATTTCCAAATTCCAGTTTCTTTACGTGTGCCAAATAGTCTCCTTATTCATTAAATGTTAGTTGTCTCTAAAACAGCAAAGTAGGAAAAACTAGAATTCGGGATAATCGGAATATCATTTTCCTCAGAATCCGCAATTTCCACCCTGGCAGCTTGCTTATATTCAAGTTGCTTAATCGTAACTGTAATGCTTACGCAATGGCTTAACTATTTGCCAATGGCTATTCAAGCCTTCTGGGAAAACCACCAAGTCCCCAGGTAAGATTCGGACAGGTTCACCGCCTTCAGGTGTCACCAGAATTTCGCCTTCCAAGACATAGGCGGTTCGGCATCACCCCGGAAGTAAGAGCCGGTCATGGCAACAATATGCACTTTGTCGCGACCAATAAACTGGCCAAGATGCACACCCAGTTTATTGTCTGGGTTGGCAGACACATGGTGAAATTCATCCACGGCTATCAGCCGGTCGTCAAAAGCTGCCACGCCAAGCTGATCGACAGCAAAGCGGAATGTGGCGTGGGTGCAGACCAGCACCTTGTCATCGCCTAGCAGGAACGCACCCAGCGACTTGACCTTGCCGCCATTGTCCGTGCCGGGTGCGTTGCACAAGTTCCATTTGGGTTCGACCCGCCAATCCGCCCAGAAACCAAATTGGCTTAACAGTTCGTCGTTAAAACTGGAACCGATGGATTTTTCCGGCACGACGATAATGGCCTGCTTTAAGCCTTGGTTTTGCAGCTTATCGAGGGCAATAAACATCAGCGCACAGCTCTTGCCGGAAGCCGGGGGCGATTTGATGAGCAAGTATTGCTCGCCGCGCCGTTCATAAACCCGCTCCTGCATTGGGCTCATACCGAGCGCATTGGCCTTGGTCGAACTGCCGCTTTGGACGTAAGCGACTGAAACGGATGGAATTGAATTTATCATGCAAGTTGCCTGGGCTATCGGGTAAATAGATAAAGATACTCGCCAAAAACAAAAATTCGGTTGCGTTGCTGCCCCGTTACTTCTTTAATCACATCGTACTTTATCAAATCACTAACTAACGCACCTGCCGTATTCGGCACCGTATTCAAAAGCAGGCAAATTTCCTTAATATCCACCACCGGCTTCTGGTACAGATGGCGCATCAAACGTTGAGCGTTATCTTGTCTACGGTGACTGAACCTTGGCAATACTTCCCGCTCGATGCGCTCCTTCAGTTGAATAATCGCCCTAAAAACCGAAATGGCAGATTCAGCGGTCTCTTTAACGCCATGCAAAAAGAACACCAGCCAATCCCTGATATGATTGCCTTCGCGAACCGCCATAAGATGATCGACATAAGCGGTTTTGTTCTTTTCAAAGTATGCGGAAAGATATAAGGCAGGCTTGCTCAATAAGCCTTCAGATGCCAAATATAAAGAAATCATCAACCGACCCAGCCGACCGTTGCCGTCTAAGAATGGGTGTACGGTTTCAAACTGATAATGTGCCAGCGCAATTTTGATTAACGGCGGCACATTAACCTCATCATCATGCAAAAATTTCTCTAAATCGCTCATCAACTCACTTACATGCGTATGATGCGGGGGGACAAACACCGCATTTTTCAAGCTAACGCCAATCCAGTTTTGGCTAACGCGAAACTCACCGGGTTGTTTAGTTTGTCCTCGTACACCGCTCATCAAAATGGCATGGGTTTCCCTGAGCAGGCGATTGGAAAACGGCAGTTTTTCCAGCGTTTCAATCGCATAATTGATTGCCCGGATGTAGTTTTGCACCTCTGCCCAATCATCCCGTTTTTCCGGTTGCAAATCCTCGGCATTTTTAAATGCATCCTCTATGCTGGTTTGCGTACCTTCAATTCGGCTCGATAACGTCGCCTCTTTCACCACATAAGTGCGGATAAAAAACTCGATGTCTGGCACCAACTGCGAGAATGCATTCAACTCGCCCAGTGCACGGTCAGCCTGTCCCAGCAAGGTTTGCAATTTCGGATCGGCAATGATCCACGGATGATGAATCGGGGCAGGCAAAAAGCTCCTGTACTCATATTGGGCTTCATAGGTGCCAGCCTGGTAATCGCCGAGATTCATATTTCAAATAAATGCCAAGTTTCTGCAATAAAGAAAATCTTATTGCAATTTCAGGCCATCCGTCAATTTTTATTTCAGAAAACTAGTGTTTTTATGAAATTAAAAATTTCTAATGTCAAAAAGTCACCCGTTTTTAAGCCTTTTTGATCTTCTTATTTTGTTCAACCATCTTGGTATAAAGCTCGAACAGCTTTTCCAGCCGTTCGGTGTCGTTTCGGAAGCGGCGGCCGATGTAGATGCGTTCCAGCACTTCATCATTGCGTTCGTGCGCCTCCCGCAAGTCGGCGGGCATGTGGTCGGGTCATACAGGTCGGCGATGGTTGCCGGGAAATGCGCTTCCCTTGCTAGCAGGATGTTCTCGGCACAACGGGTCAGGTCGGCTTTGTTCTTATCCGTAAGTGTCGGAACGGGAAAATTATTCCACCCGATAGTACCACTATATGACAAATCAGTCCGCATTCTGACGCAAACCGTCGCGATCCAAACCCAATGAAGTTTGGAAGATACCATCAGCGATATTTGATAATCCATTGAAGGGTGATCGTACTGCTCCGACAAATACCTGTGGAGCCGGCAACAGATATGCATTTATTTCTTCGACTTCTCTCGCAATAGATTTCCCCGACTCTCCTTCGCTGAATATGACTTTTACGATTATTCTTCCCACAAATCCCGACAATGACGACAGTCACCGCGGCATTGTGTGTTGCAAGGTTGGCCCATTTGAGGCTTGTGTGTGCGAAGAAAATTTCATGCTGCAACTTGGCGATCATAGGCCACAAAAGCGGGACATGTGCGCCTTGGCAGATGGAATTTGTCGCAACGAATGCTGAAGAAGCATCAGTGTGCTTGCCGTATTCCGCTGCCTTGATGAACCAAGCGGCGACGTAGTCGAGTGATTTCCAACCAGCCAACTTGCCTTCAAAAATGGCAGACAAGTCAGACTTTTGCTCATCTGTTTGCCATTTACTTCCTAGATAAGGCGGATTCCCACAAATATAGGTTTCCCCACCTTCATTCTCAAAATCAATCTCTAACTGATCTAACGGAGTATCAAACAAATCATCGTACTGGTACTTCACACCCGTACTGGTCGGTGGGCAGATTGTTAGCCAATCCAGCCGAAGCGCATTGCCGCAGGTTATCCAGTTTTCCGATTCCAGCGGCAGGAATTTAGTCAACGCCTGCTTGTGTCCCAGGTAAAGTTCATCGCATGGGAATTCAGCAATGATGAGCGCAAGGCGGGCGATTTCAGCGGGGAAGTCACGCAGCTCAATCCCACGAAAGTTGGTAAGCCTTATATCGCTCTTACGTCCACGCTCGCCTCAGCGTTCGTTGATGGTGTTTTCAATTTCGCGCATTTGCTTGTAAGCAATGACCAGGAAATTGTCCGAGCCACAAGCTGGGTCAAACACGCGGATAAGAGCAATCCGCTTCCGCAGGTTGAGCAGCATCCGGGCATTGTCGCGCGCTTCTGCAAGTTTTGCCCGCAGGTCGTCAAGGAACAGTGGATTAAGCACCTTGAGGATGTTGGGTACGCTGGTGTAGTGCATCCCGAGCGCACCGCGTTCTTCGTCGTCCGCGACCGCCTGGATCATCGAGCCGAAGATATCAGGGTTGATCTTCGTCCAGTCCAGGCTGCCGATGTGCAGCAGGTAGGAACGTGCTATTTTGCTAAAGAGCAGCACATCCAGGTTGCCGGAAAACAAGCCGCCATTGACATAGGGGAACACATTGGCCCAGCGCGGTATGTTGGCTACTCTATGATAAGGGTCGCCGGGTTTGCCGCTATGAGTGCTGGGCGTGTTCATGGCACGGAAAATTTCACCGATGACCTCGTGCGTGTTGGAGGAATCCCGTGCGCTCATTTGCTCGATTGTTTTGGTGAAGACGTTCGAACCGTTAAATATGTCCGTGTCTTCGGCGAAGAAACAGAAGATCAGCCGTGCCATAAAATCGTTCATTTCATGGCTTCTCTCCACCGTTCCCCACTCAGGGTTGTCTTTGAGCAACTCGATATAAAGCTTGTTGAGTTTGCTGGTGGCACGAATATCGAAAGAGCTTTCGCGTATCTGCTTGACGGTCGAGATGCCGGCCAGTGCCAGAAAAAAACCGAAGTGATTGGGGAAATCCTCGTAGCTACAAACGACGGATTCGCCTGTCTCCAACTCTTCCGCTTCAAAATCCGTGCCGTCAGTGGCAAGGATAAACCGCGCTTTGGCTCTAGTTGTTGAGGGGCTTGTTCTCAGTTTGGCAAGGGTCTGGGTGACTTCACCTTGCCGTGCGGTCACGATGTGGATGTTGTTCCTTTGCAGAACACCACCAAGATCAGATTTGTTGGATTCGCCATTGCGAAGTTTTTTGAGTGTGGTGTCTTTGTTCCCAAAAGCTTGCAGGAGGGCGTAAGGAAATTCAGCGGGATCAAACGGCTGGCTTGCCAAGTTTGAGATGGCTTCTTCAATTTCTACCGCATTCATGGTTTGTGCGAGTTAATGGCGGTGAACCGTGGGATCATGTTTTTGTGCCTTTTATGGTAAGGCTGTGTTGCTCCTCAATACCTGTAACAATAGCAACTAATCAAACAATCGTTCTCTAAAATTTCTATTTTTTGGCAACAACAAAACAGAAAAATATTTTTCACATTAACTATCAATAAGATAGATACATTGTTAATCGTAGCTGTAATGCTTACGCAATGGCTTGACCACTTTCCAATGGCTGTTCAAGCCTTCTGGGAAAACCACCAAGTCGCCCGGCAAGATTCTGACCGGTTCACCACCTTCAGGTGTTACCAGGATTTCGCCTTCCAGGATATAGGCGGTTTCGGTTTCATCAAAGTCGATGGGGAACTCAGAGACTTCTTTCTCCCAAATATCCCAATTGGCTACGCCCAATTCTTTCAAACGGTCTTCGCTGGGGTTATGTTCTAAAATAATTTGTGGCATGATGTTCCCTAAAGTTAAATTGAAAAATCAAAGCAAGAGTTTAACGAGTTGCTCGCCTACACAAATACCATCGCCCGCCTCAGTGTCAGTATGTTTATAAAACTAATCAGCTAACCCATAATACCTTGTATAGTTTACAAAAAACCTTCTTGCGACTACATTAAACTTAAAACATCTTTACCGAGGCGCTAGTTTCAACTGTTTAGAGTTGCGGTTTTTCTTATATCTTTCATTTGAATTTTAATAATATTCCCATTCGCTCGATTTTATAAACTGCCATTTAATGGATATAAAGGAAAAAAAGTCACTCAGTGAAACTGACATCTGCGACTTATTCATCACGCCAGCCATAAGGAATGCAGGATGGGATGCAATGCGGCAAATCAGGCGGGAAGTCACCTTAACACCCGGCCCAATCGTAGTTAGGGGCAATTTATCCTCCCGTAATAAGAAATTAAAAAAATTCGCGGATTATGTACTTTATTGGGAGCCAAATGTACCGGTAGCTGTCATTTAAGCGAAAGACAATACCTACAGCGTTAGTCATGGCCTACAACAAGCCTTGGGGTACGCCGAAATCCTGGAAGTGCCTTGTGCTTTTAGTTCCAATGGCGATGCTTTTGCCGCCCATAATAAAGTGCCTGCTGACGGTGAAGACATTGAAACCCAATTCCCCATCGAATCCTTTTTACCTCCTGATGTACTATGGGCGCGTTACAAAATTTTCCGTGGAATAGAAGATAAAGACCAAAATCTGGTCGTCCAGCCGTATTATGAGGACAGTTCCGGCAAAGAAGCGCGTTATTACCAAGTAGACGCAATTAACCGTACTATAGAGGCAGTGGCCAATGGCCAAAAACGGGTGCTGCTAGTCATGGCAACCGGTACCGGTAAAACCTATACCACATTCCAAATCATCTGGCGATTATGGAAGGCCAAAGCCGTTAAGCGAGTTTTATTCCTGGCAGATCGTAACATCTTGGTCGATCAAACCTTGGTCAATGATTTCAAGCCCTTTGGCTCGGTCATGACCAAAATCAAAAACCGAAAACTTGATCCATCCTACGAAATCTATTTAGGTTTGTATCAAGCCATCACTGGCACTAGCGAAGAAGAGAAAATCTTTACAAGTGTTTCGGCTGACTTTTTCGATCTGATTATTATCGACGAATGTCACCGGGGCAGCGCCGCCGACGATGCGGCATGGCGGGAAATCCTTGATTATTTCACTAACGCTATCCAAATTGGTCTAACGGCAACGCCCAAGGAAACCAAGTACGTTTCCAACATGACTTATTTTGGCGAGCCGGTTTACACCTACAGCCTGAAACAAGGTATCGAAGATGGCTTTCTTGCACCTTACAAGGTTATTCGGATCGATATCGATAAGGATGTCCTAGGCTGGACACCACCATCTGGAATGACCGATGACCTTGGCAGGGAAATCGAAGGCCGCACCTATAATCAGGTTGATATGGATCGCATCCTGGTGCTTAACCAGCGCACCAAGCTGGTGGCCAAGCGCGTCATGCAATTTCTGCTGGCAACCGACCCTTACGCCAAAACGATTATTTTCTGTGAAGACATCGACCACGCCGAACGCATGCGTTCCGCCATCGTCAATGCAGCGGGCAAACTGGCACTGGATAATCCCAAATACGTCATGCGCATTACCGGCGACAGCGTGGAAGGCAAAGCCGAACTCGATAACTTTATTGATCCGGAAAGCACCTTTCCAGTTATTGCAACCACCTCAGAGTTGTTAACCACGGGCGTCGATGCCAAAACCTGCAAGCTGATCGTGCTGGATAAAACCATCAGCTCCATGACCGTATTCAAGCAGATCATTGGCCGTGGCACCCGTATTGATGAAGAACATAACAAATACTTCTTCACCATCATGGATTTCAAAAAAGCCACCGAGTTGTTTCGTGATCCGGATTTCGACGGCGAACCGGTTGTTATTTACGAACCCGATGAAGATGACGATCCCGTGCCGCCAGACCCCGAACCTGAAGACGGTGAAGTAAATAATGATGAAGTCAACGAAGAACCCGGCGTTTACAAAGTCCGCGTCAGCGGTGTTGAAGTCAGTATTATCTCCGAACGGGTCGAATACCTGAATGCAGAAGGTCAATTAGTTACCGAATCCTACCGGGATTTCTCCCGTAAGCAAATACGCACCGAATTCACCTCCTTAAATGATTTCCTCCAACACTGGCAAAGCGCAAAGAAAAAACAAGCCATCATCGATGAGTTGGAAGAATACGGCATCGTGCTCGATCATCTGGCCGCGGAAGTCGGCAAGGATTACGGCGACTTTGACCTGATCTGCCACATCGCTTACGACCAGCCACCCTTAACCCGTAAGGAACGTGCCAATAACGTGAAAAAACGCAATTACTTCACCAAATACGGTGAAAAGGCCAAAGCCGTGCTGACCGCCTTGCTGGATAAATACGCCGATGAAGGCATCAGCACCATGGAAAGCGCAAAAGTGCTTAAACTTAAACCCTTTAGCGACATGGGTACGCCAGTTGAGATCATCAATCAGGTGTTCGGCGGCAAAGACCGTTACGAACAGGCCATCCAGGAACTGGAACAAGAAATTTACAATCAGGACGTATCCGCATGAGCAATGTTTCCGGCATCATCAAATCCATCCAGGACATCATGCGCAAGGATGTCGGCGTGGATGGCGATGCCCAGCGCATCAGCCAATTGGTGTGGATGTTCTTTTTAAAAATCTTTGACGACCGAGAAGCTGAACTCGACCTGATAGAAGATAACTACGAATCTCCGCTACCCGAGCACCTGCGTTGGCGGAATTGGGCAAAGAATCCCGAAGGCATGACCGGCGATGAACTGTCCGATTTTATCAATATGCAATTGTTCCCCACCTTAAAGGATAAACTGCCCTTGCTTGGCTCTGCGAGTAAGCGAAAGCGCGCGCAAGTCGTGCGTGATGCCTTTGAAGATGCCTACAACTACATGAAATCCGGCACTTTGATACGGCAGGTGATTAACAAAATCTGCGAGATCGACTTCAACAACACCGGCGACCGCCACACCTTCGGCAGCATTTACGAACAAATCCTCAAAGACCTGCAAAGCGCCGGAAATGCCGGGGAGTTTTACACCCCCCGCGCCGTCACCCGCTTCATCGTCAACCAGATCGACCCGCAACTGCATGAAACTGTGCTTGACCCAGCCTGCGGCACCGGCGGCTTTTTAACCTGCACCATCGACCATAAACGCGACAATTACCGCAAAACCGCCGAGGACGAAGAAACCCTGCAAGCGTCCATTCACGGCGTGGAGAAAAAAGCCCTGCCGCACATGCTGTGCATCACCAACATGATCCTGCACGGCATCGACACGCCGACCAACATCAAACACGACAACACCCTCAGCCGTCCTTACAAGGATTACAGCAACAAAGACCGGGTTGATGTCATCGTTACCAACCCGCCCTTCGGCGGCATGGAAGAAGACGGCATCGAAAACAACTTTCCGTCGCACTTGCGCACCCGAGAAACCGCCGACCTGTTCATGGCGCTAATCATCAAGTTGTTAAAAGACAAAGGCCGCGCCGCCGTGGTTTTACCGGACGGCTTCCTGTTTGGCGAAGGCATGAAAACCCGCCTGAAACAAACCCTGCTGGAAGAATGCAACCTGCACACCCTCGTGCGCCTGCCCAACGGCGTGTTTAGCCCCTACACCGGCATAAAAACCAACATCCTGTTCTTTACCAAAGGCCAGCCCACCGAACAGCTTTGGTATTACGAACACCCCTATCCCGACGGCGTCAAAAGCTACAACAAAACCAAGCCCATGCGCTTTGAGGAATTCCAGCCGGAAATCGACTGGTGGGGCGACGCTAGCGACGGCTATGCCAAACGCGTCCAAACCGAACAAGCCTGGAAAGTGTCAGTCGAAGACATCAAGGCGCGTAACTACAACCTGGACATTAAAAACCCGCACATCGGCGAACAAATCAGCCACGACCCGGATGAATTGCTGCAACTGTACGCCAAACAGCAGAAGGACATCGGCAAGCTGCGCGACCAGCTTAAAGACATTCTGCAAAAGGCGTTGAAGCCAGAATTTTCAGACGTTGAGCCAAGCAATTAACTTACACCGTCATACCGGCAAGGATTGCCGGTATCCACAACTGCATGGATGCAGGAGGTAGAGCAACGCAGGAGCAGTTGCCGAGAAGCCAAGGAAGGCAATCCATCAGGAAGCAGGAGGTTTTTTTGCATTATGTTTATCTTGACATTCACATCCCTGTGTCCTAGATTCCGGCAATCCATGCCGGAATGACGGGGATTTGCCAACAGTCATGCAGTTCAACTAAGTCGAAATGACTAAACAGCCCTGTGTTTACCTGCTCGCCAGCCAGCAAAACGGAACACTCTATACCGGCGTTACCTCCGATTTGCTCAAACGGGTTTATCAACACCGAACCGGCATGGTCGAAGGCTTTACCAAACGTTACGGAGTCCACATGCTGGTTTGGTATGAAATTCACGAGAAAATGGAAAGCCCCATCCAGCGCGAAAAACAACTAAAAAATTGGCCACGAATTGCAAAAATCCGCTTGATTGAACAGCAAAACCCAAACTGGCAGGATTTATGGCACGCGCTTGTGGTTTGAAATTGATAAAAAGCCGTCATTCCGGCAGGGACTGCCGGAATCCAGGACACAGGGATGTGAAAGTTGAGTGAGGCACAGTGCCATGAAAAGACATCATGCTTCCCGATGGTTTGCCGTCCATGGCTTCTCGGCAACTGCTCCTGCGTTGCTCTACCTCCTGCATCCATGCAGTTGTGGATTCCGGCAGTCCGTGCCGGAATGACGTATTTTCAGTAATGGTTGAAAAAAATGAATGACCTAATAACCAAACACCTCGATGTCTGGACGTCGGCGCTGATGAATAAAAGCACCGCTGGCCGGGGCAGTAACGGCAAGCAAACCGCCTACGGTATTAAAAAACTGCGTGAACTGATTTTGGAATTGGCGGTGCAGGGCAAACTAGTGCCGCAAGAACCGAGTGATGAACCAGCTAGTAGATTGTTAGGAAAAATAACTGAGGAAAAAAATCAATTAATTATCGACGGAAAAATAAAAGATCAAAAATTATTGCCTGATATTAGTGAAGATGAAAGTTTTGCTCTTCCTAGAGGCTGGGAATTATGTCGTTTGGGTACTCTGTTTAACTCCATTCTCAGCGGAGGAACTCCAAGTAAGAATAATCCAGAATACTGGAACGGAAATATACCTTGGGCTAGCGTAAAGGATTTAGGTCAATCCAAATATATTGAGAAAACTCAAGACTACATTACTGATGCTGGCTTAGCTGCTGGTAGCAAATTGGCAGATATTGGAGATATTCTTATTTGTACAAGAATGGGGCTAGGAAAAATAGCCATATGTAAAACCCAGATTGCCATCAATCAAGATTTGAAAGCCGTGAAGTTAACTTCATTTGTGAATGTAGTTTACTGCTTAATAGTCTTTTCGACTTATAACATTAAAGGAACTGGAACTACAGTAGCCGGTATCAAACAAGATGAGCTTTTGAATTTTCTTTTTCAATTACCTCCTTTAGCCGAACAGCACCGCATCGTCGCCAAAGTTGATGAACTGATGGCGCTGTGCGACCAACTGGAACAGCAACAAACCGACAGCAACGCCGCCCACCAAACCCTGGTGGAAACACTGCTCGCCACGCTTACGAACACAACCGTTCGTACTGAGCCTGTCGAAGCACGCCCTTCGACAAGCTCAGGGCGAACGGAGTTTGAAGAAGCCTGGCAGCGCATCGACGAACACTTCGACACCCTGTTCACCACCGAACACAGCATCGACCAACTCAAACAAACCATCCTCCAACTCGCCGTCATGGGCAAACTCGTCCCCCAAGACCCCAACGACGAACCGGCTAACATACTGTTAAAAAGATTGGCAGTTGAACAAAATAAATGGCTCAAAGAGAATGAGGGTGTAAATAAAGAATGTGCAGGGATGCGAAGAAAACTCGATAAACTTAAGTCCCCTAAGCCACCTTTTGAAACTCCCGCTAGTTGGTCAACCGCACACCTTATTCAGATAACAAAATTTTTAGTAGACTGCCATAACAAGACAGCGCCATATGTCGAAAATGGCATCCCAATTATCCGAACCTCAAACATTCGAAATAGCGAGTTTCGGATGGATGATATGAAATATGTAAACCAAGATACTTACGAATATTGGTCACGAAGATGCCCTCCTGAGGCATCCGACATTATTTTTACCAGAGAAGCCCCAATGGGTGAAGCGGCAATCATTCCTGACAATACTAAATTCTGTCTTGGTCAAAGAACGATGTTAATTCGAGTAATGGAAAAATATATTTATAACAAATATTTGCTTCTTGCTTTAACAGAACCTCATTTGTTGGAAAGAGCATCCGTTCATGCAATTGGATCCACAGTTAAGCACTTAAGAGTAGGTGATGTAGAAAATCTTGCTATTCCAATACCACCATTTGCTGAACAACACCGCATCGTCGCCAAAATCGATGAAATCATGACACTGTGCGATACCCTGAAAGCCCGCATCAACCAAGCCCAAACCACCCAAATCCATCTGGCCGACGCCATTGTCGAGCAGGCTGTGGCATGACTGATCGTTACGCGACTGGCAATAGCATTGAAGGGCAGTTTCAGCCCGGTTCCAATGGCACGGTGTTGTTAAACAAACTGGGCATCATTGACCCAGACGAGATGGACGAGATTGAACTGGATTTGCTGGTTCAATTAACCGATTCCGTGCTGGATGATGTTACTGACGAGCAAACCATTACCGCTGCGGATTTGTCTGCGTGGCATCACCGTTGGTTGGGGCATGTATACGCGTGGGCGGGGCAATATCGTTCAGTCAATATGGGTAAAACCGATTTCCATTTTGCCGCTGCGCACTTGATTCCCAAACTTATGCAAACCTTGGAAACCAAGTTTTTATCGGTCTACACGCCCTGTAAAAATATGCCTGATGAGCAATTGATTGATGCGCTGGCCAAAGTGCATGTCGAATTTATTCTGGTGCATCCGTTCAGGGAAGGTAACGGCAGGCTGTCGCGCTTATTGGCAAACATTATGGCCTTGCAAGCGGGGCAACCCATGCTGGATTTTTCCGCTATGGATAACAACAAACAACGCTATTTTGCCGCCATTCAAGCCGGGCTGGATGATTATGAGCCGATGAAGGCGCTATTCAGGCAAGTGCTACTCGAGACACAGCAGAGCGCAGGCGGTTGATCTTTTGTTCAATCACAGCAATGGGTTCACCCGTTTCTATGGCGGTAGAGCTGGCGATACTGCGCGTGACCAACTGCTGTGCTTTGACAGGGTTTTTTAAATGACGGTTTGTTTGGGACAAGCTATTTTCTTTCATGATTGTAGTATAGCGGTTTTTAGGGTGTATCGGTAGCCATACGTAACGCATCAGCTAACCAAATTTATAGGGCTAATACTGTTGATGAGCAGGCGTGACATAGATAAAAATATGGAAACACAAGCTAAAATCCGGTGCGATAAAGATGAACACAAACTCTACGAATTCTATGCCGATTTTAATGAGTGGCTGGAAAGTGAAGAGGGACAACTGCTGTTAGATGAATATGGTATCAATGGCCTATCTCAACCCAGTAAGGCTTTTTTAGAGGGGATAAAGCGGCATACGATGAAGCCTTTAAGGCTTACCGAAAAGATCGCCGCCACGAAGCACTGAATGAATCTTACCTTGTAGAACAATTCGGTGACGAGCACTGGTTTGACCACAACCTGGAACGTTTCGATCAATTAATCCTTTGTTTGAAGCAAGATAGCGTGGTGCCGTTCATATTTTGCGAGCGATTTCGAATAAGTCCAAATATGATGGCTATACCCATCAGAAACTATCGGTTGCTTTTAGAGATTTCCAATATTATCTCAATACAATAGGAGAAGAAAACTACTTGTCCGATGACTTTGAATGGGATATTCACGAAATGTTGGTTATCCCGTTAACGCAATTTGAGCGCGTGATTGCTAATTCTGCACAGCCATCAGGACTTGATTATCATGCCGTACGCTTGATTAAGGCACTACTTCAACACGGCTTAAATCAAGAACGTTCACCTAAATCCTTTTGCGAATTACCGCCCTCTGTAAATGCTGAGTTTGGTGATTATTTATCCCTGACTCTATCATCAAAACTTGGAATTCGATTGCCTGATAGGTTGGACGATAAGCAAACCGTCGATATTGCGTGTTTATGCAATAGCGCTTGGGATGAACTTGATTGCCCGGTTAAAATTGGATCCTTGACTAGAGTGCGATTTTTACTCCAAGAATTACTTGGAGTAAAAAAATTAACTATATTAATCAATATGATATGAATTTAGTCGTAATTGTAATGTTTACGTAATGGCTTGACGACTTGCCAATGGCTGTTCAAACCTTCCGGGAAAACCACCAAATCCCCTGGTAAAATTCTGACTGGTTCACCGCCTTCTGGGGTAACCAAAATTTCGCCTTCCAAAATATAAGCCGTTTCGGTTTCGTCAAAGTCGATGGGGAATTCTGATATTTCTTTCTCCCATATTTCCCAATTCGACACACCTAATTCTTTCAGGCGTTCTTCACTGGGGTTATGTTCTATCGTGATTTCTGGCATGGTTTTCCCTTGTTAAAAAAATTTTTTCACATTCTGTGTCACGACTTTTTCACTAACTTGGCACAGTTTTCATTAATGGTGTCAATTTACAATTTTGTAAAACGTATTAGTTAGTGAAAACAGGCAGTTTGATTTAAAAGGGTTATTTCATTTTCTTTGTCAAAGCCTATTGCGAAAATGACACAAATAATGAAATATTTTTTCACGCTGTAATAATAACATCCACAACCCCTTTATGAAAATTTGACCCGCTTATCCAAATACGATAAACTTTTGCTATATACAAGCCGTATATATTTTGGTGGAGGTACATTATGGCTACCGGATCAATTTTTGTAAACAATCGCACACAATCGGTGAGACTTCCTTCCGAGACCCGTTTCCCTGAAACCGTTAAGAAAGTTACAGTAAGGGTAGTAGGCCAGGATCGTGTGTTGTCACCCGTCGAAAACACCTGGGACAGTTTTTTCCTGTCAGAAGAACGGGTCACGGATGATTTTATGGCAGAACGCGCTTCCCAAGAGCAACCTGAGCGGGAAGCGTTCTAGTGCTGAAATTCATGCTGGACACCAACATCGCAATTTATGTGATTAAGCATCGCCCAGTTAGTGCGCTTGAAACTTTTAATCGCCATGCGGGACAGCTATGCGTCAGTTCCATTTCCCTCGCCGAACTGTTCCACGGGGCGGAAAAAAGCGCAAAGCCCGACCATAATTTACGCCAAATTGAAGATTTTGTCTCCCGTTTGGAGATATTGGAATACGGCGGCAAGGCGGCATCCCATTATGGCAACATCCGTAGTGTCCTTGAACGTAAAGGAACAACGATTGGTGTCAATGACCTCCACATCGCGGGTCATGCGAGAAGCGAAGGGCTAACGCTAGTAACCAACAACCTGCGCGAATTTGAGCGCGTTGAAGGATTACGGCTGGATAATTGGGTCTGACAAGAATGAGAATAATACCAATCCCAATAAATTCTCGTATTATCCCTTCTCCAGAGGGAGAAGGTCGGGATGAGGGGAATTCAAATAAAAATTTATTGGGATTAGTATAACTGCCCATCCCTTTCAATCATTTTATAACCCAACATTTTGTAACCCGCTTTCCTTTTCTCGCCCATCCTCGCCAGCATCGGCACATTGCTGTCCACATAATCGTAAATCCTGACTTCCGTTTTTGCATGGTGTAGTCGATGCAACCTTCCTACATACTGGGTCAACGTGCCTTTCCAGGAAACGGGCATGGCCAGAAACAAGGTATCCAATCGCGCATCATCAAAGCCTTCGCCCAAATAGCGTCCGGTAGCAATAATAATACGAACCTCATTGTCTGGAACACTTTCCATATCTGCTAATAATTGTTTACGCTGACGAACCCCCATCCCACCTTGCATGATGAAAACATTTTTCGCAAACGCCTCGATTTGCTCAGCCAATAATCCCACATGTTCTTTCCTTTCGGTCAATACAATGGGTGAACGCCCTTCCTCAAGGGCTAGTTTGATGTCATCAAGGATTAACCGATTGCGTTGCCCATCGGTAACCAGGGCTTGGTATATTTCATGAATAGGCTGTTGGCTATTGGGAATTGCACTAAGCGGCAGCGTGAACATTGTTTCCCGTTGCACGACAAAATGATCAAACGGCCTGATTAAAGCCTGCTGTTTTGGGCTGACATGATAGCGCACAGGGCCACACTGCATGAATACAATGGGATGGTGTCCATCCTTGCGGGTCAAGGTCGCGGACAATCCGAGGACATATTTTGCTTTGCAAGCCTTCGCGACAGTTTCAAAACTGACGGCGGATAAATGGTGGCATTCGTCGAAAATGACTTGTCCATAGTTCGCTACCAAATCAACGACCTCATGGTTTTTGGTTAGGCTTTGCATGATGGCAACATCAATAATGCCGTTCGATTTGTTTTTGCCGCCACCGATTTTGCCGACCTGTTTTTTGGATAGATTTAAAAACAACTCAATACGTTCCAACCATTGGTCTAACAACTGGCGACGATGGACAATTATCAAGGTATTCACTTGCCGCTGTGCCAAAATATAAAGTGCGACCACCGTTTTGCCAAAAGCAGTGGTGGCGGAGAGTGTGCCAATATCGTGTTCAAGCAGTTTGTTTGCCGCCAGGGTTTGTTCGTCTGTCAACTGGCCTTGAAACTGTAAGTCTGGAATTGGATCACCTAATTGTCGTTCGTCCCGAAGTACGGGCTTGATCTTTAAATCGACTAACAGGTTTATTAAATCATCCTGGCATCCTCTGGGTAAGGCAATATGTTGTGAGTAATATTCGGCACAGGAAATGATCCTTGGCTTGCCAAAGGTGGACATACGCATAGCCTGGGTTTTGTAAAACTCCGGGTTCTGAAACGCCGCCAGGCGGATAATCCTGCTTTGCAGCGCAGTAGGCAACTGGCTGGTATCGATGAAAAGTTGGTTACCTTGTACGATAGTCACACGTTTTGGCAGGGATTCTAGGATTTTGGGGTCTTTGCTTTTGCGTGAAGGCGGCACGTTCCAGGGTTCGCTGTCTTCGTCGTCGATGGGTAGTTTGACGGCCAATATGCGATTTTGCTATTCGGCATTACCGATTAGATGGCTTAACTGCATCGGGGTTATCCGCTTTACGGTGGATAGGTATGCCCATTGATCTGGATAAGGCACGAAGTTATCATTGACAAAGACACTGTTCCCTTGTTCTCGGGGTTTTTTCTGCGGTATTGTTAAGTTAGTATAGCATTTGCTACACTTACCCAATTTGTAGGGGTAAAGGCTAATATGAATTGTCCAAAATGTGGTTCGACCGATTGCGGCAAAGATGGC
>NZ_AYLO01000149.1 GCF_000496735.2 Methyloglobulus morosus KoM1 | reverse complement strand
ACAGAATTTAACGAGGGTAGTGACAGTTATTTTGATAAATATGAGCCGGGTACATCAATAGGCAAGAGACTCGGGAATACTGAACCTGGAGATGGTTTTCTGTATAGAGGTCGGGGTTTTGTCGCATTAACAGGTAGAGCGAATTACCAGAAACTTAGTAAAGAACTTGGTCTTAGCGGCACCGATAATGATTTGGTTGCAGATCCAGACAAGGCACTTAGCCCGCTAATTGCATACCGCATTCTTTCTTATGGAATGAGAAACGGATTTTTTACTGGAAAAAAGCTCAGTGATTACATTGAAAGTGACCATACTGATTATAAAAACGCTCGCAGAATAATTAACGGCTTGGACAAAACTGTACAAATTGCGGGAGATGCTCAGAATTTTGAGGCTATCTTGCGAGTGAGTCTTGCTTCAAAGGATTGAAAAGACCAGTCCGGTAGGGTGGGCAGCGCTTTTCTGCCCACGCGGAACAAATCGGCGATGCAAACGGTGGGCAAAAAAGCGCTGCCCCCCCTACCGAACTATAAATGATTACTCGTATTAACCATGTCGCCTGAATTTGTCCACCTAAGACTGCACACCGAATTTTCCCTGGTGGACGGTATCGTCAAAATAAAACCGTTGGTCAAACGGTTGGCAAGCTTGAACATGCCAGCGGTGGCGGTGACCGATCATGCCAACCTGTTCGCCCTAGTCAAGTTTTATAAGGCGGCGATGGGGCAGAGCCGTAGGTCCGATTAGCGATAGCGTAATCGTACGCATGAGTTTTGTTGATGGCATTCCTCCGATTACGCTATCGCTAATCGCAGCTTGATAATTTCCCGCATTCGAATGCGTCAATTCTGTGGAGAATCGCCATAACGGTATTGGTTCGGATTATCCTGAACATAAGAAATATGCATTCCCATACCGAGCGTGGGAATGAGAAAAAGTCATTCGAATAAAGCGGGTCAATTTTCTTGGTGCGGTTCTGCCCCAAAGATGTTGCTAACGACGGCGGCACAAGCGAATAGGGCAGAGGACAATATAAATTCGCCTGACACAAAGCCCGCAATTCCGGCTAATAAAAACAGCCCAACAACTATGTCTTTGTAATCTATTTTCATGGGTTAAATCTCGTATTAATTAACTATTAAAATTTCGTCATTCGGTTTTTCTGGCTGTCGAATCTGATCAAGCTATACCCTAAAACTGTATGGGTTAAGCTTTATGCTTTGCTTTCTTCTGTTCTTCCGCAGTTAGCGTTTCGTTATTGACGACGGTCGATTGCTGATTTTTAAGCTTATCAATGGCATCGGCATATTCCATCGTAAAAGGTAAAGCCGAAACAAGAATGGTTGCTACGTATAGAGCAAGTTTATTTATTGGATTTTTCATTGTTTTTCTCCTTAAACATTGGAATATCTGCTGTTAACTTTGGTTAAAATAATGATCTAAATGGCAACAGCTATTAAATTAAAAGCATGTTATATGCCAAAAATATTTATCTATTTTTATCAATGAGATATGTTTTTTTGCGATTAACATGGAATCAATGCAGGTGGGAATGAACCGCCGAAAGAGGGGGATTAAAACCAAGTTGCATTGTTTCCATGATCCTGAGTGGAAACGATAAAAAGTGAGTGTCGTCGGATAAATAACAATCAAGTCGAGGTGCATAAAATGCACTTCCTTATATCGAATATCGGTTTAAATAAGGATCATTACAATGATTCGGTACTTCTGCAAACTCACAAAAGGCAAGATGGTTCTTTGGTGTTACCTGATCTGGTATCTGGTGACCGTTTTTTTCTATTTTGACCCATCCCCCCGCATTTGGCTGAATTCCTTTGGGATAAGTTTAATCATTGGCTTCGCCTTGATACTAAGCGTTTCAAGGCCAGAAGGGACAGAGGCCGACCCTTGGCAAGCATTTCGCTTATTTTTGATGCCATTTTGTGTGTCGAGTTTTTCGTCATTGATAAAGGGGTATGGCTTTATATTCATCATTCCGCCTAAGTCTATCGAGCAAATCGCTTCAATTGGGGCTTGTGTTATTTTTGTTGTGTCCGTGTATGTTATAAAAGCGCTGTACAAAAACAAGTAACCTGATGGAGCTTGCGGAACACAGGAATTCGTGGCTTCGCCGCTTTCCCGTATTACGTTACACTTATTGATTCGGCCTTGTGAAATATTAAGTTTCCGTTCGCCTTGAGCCTGTCGAAAGGCGGTGTGTGCTTCGACTAGCTCAGCACGAACGGTTCAGACATTAAAAGGCCGAATCTATAGATACGGGCTACTGGAACTACACCCATGAAACCCAAAGACAAGGTGCCAGGTTCAACCCAAGTTTAATGTGCGAAAACCTGATCCTAACAATAATTCCATAAATTCGGTTTATTGCTTCCCGTCTTTTGCCATAATAGCGGTTTCCGCATTGACTATAAATGAACATTCGCATTATCCATGTCGCCTGAATTTGTCCACCTAAGACTCCACACCGAATTTTCCCTGGTGGACGGCATCGTCAAAATAAAGCCGTTGGTCAAACGGTTGGCGGGTTTGAACATGCCAGCGGTGGCGGTGACCGACCATTCCAACCTTTTCGCCTTGGTCAAGTTTTATAAGGCGGCGATGGGGCAAGGGATTAAGCCTGTTGCGGGTTCTGATGTGCTGATTTTTAATCCCGAAGAACCTGCTGCGCCGCATCGTTTGACCTTGCTGGTTAAAAACCGCACGGGTTACATTACCTTGATGGAATTGCTTTCCAAGGCGTATCAAGAAGGCCAACACCAGGGTGTGCCGATGCTTAAGCCGGAATGGTTAGCTGCCAATCATGATGGGCTGATTGCCTTGTCTGGGGCAATGAATGGCGATGTTGGCAAGGCGTTACTGGCTGAAAATACCGATTTGGCAACACAATTGGCGAAACAATGGGGCGGGTTGTTCGGGCAAAGTTTTTACCTGGAACTCCAACGCGTCGGGAAACCGGAGGAAGAACGCTATATTGCTGCCGCTGTCGATTTGGCAATCGCAACTGGCTTGCCCGTGGTAGCGACTAACGATGTCCGCTTCCTGCATCAAGCCGATTTTGCCGCCCATGAAGTGCGGGTTTGTATTAACCAAGGTCGGGTGCTGGATGATACCAGACGGCCTAAGGACTACACCGACCAGCAATACCTGCGTAGCACGGAAGAGATGTTGGCGCTATTCGCCGATATACCAGAAGCCTTGCAGAACACCGTGGAAATCGCCAAGCGTTGTAACCTGGACTTGACGCTAGGCGAGAACTTCCTGCCGGATTTTCCGGTCCCTCCAGGGATGACTTTGGCTGAACTGATGTCCAATACTGCCAAGAAAGGCTTGGACGAGCGCTTGGCGCTTTATCCGGCAGTCGGGAAGGGAACGCCAGAGGAAAACCGGCAGGTTTACGACCAACGCCTGGAAGATGAATTGCAGATGATTAGCCAGATGGGTTTCCCTGGCTATTTCATGATCGTGGCCGACTTCATCCAATGGGCAAAAAGCAATGGCATTCCCGTTGGGCCGGGACGGGGTTCGGGGGCGGGTTCGCTGGTCGCTTATGCCTTAAAGATCACCGACCTTGATCCGATTGAATTCGACCTGCTGTTCGAGCGCTTTTTGAACCCCGAACGGGTAAGCATGCCCGACTTCGATATCGACTTCTGCATGGACAGGCGCGATGAGGTCATCGATTACGTGGCCCGCCATTATGGCCGCGACCACGTTGCCCAGATCATCACCTATGGCTCAATGGCGGCGAAAGCCGTTATCCGCGATGTAGGCAGGGTGTTGGGATTCCCTTACGGTTTTGTGGACAGCCTTGCCAAACTCATTCCCTTTGAAATCGGCATGACACTGGATAAGGCGCTGGAAGACAGCGCCGAACTCAAGCAACAATACGATAACGAAGAAGAGGTCAGGAACCTGATCGACATGGCCTTGTCGCTGGAAGGGACGGCCCGGAACGCCGGCAAACATGCCGGCGGCGTGGTGATTTCGCCGACCAAACTGACCGACTTTACGCCGCTTTACTGCGAACAAGGCGGCGGCAATCTGGTGACCCAGTTCGATAAGGACGATGTGGAAGCGGTAGGCTTGGTCAAGTTTGACTTCTTAGGCCTGCGTACCTTGACCATCATCGACTGGTCCTTGCCGATTATCAACCTGCAACGGCAACAAGCCGGTGAATCGCCGATTGACATCAACAGCATTCCCAGGGATGACCCGGCAACTTACGAACTGTTGAAAAAAGGTCAGACCACGGCGGTGTTCCAGTTGGAATCGCGAGGCATGAAAGAGCTGATCAAAAAGCTCAAGCCCGATTGTTTTGACGACATCATCGCTTTGGTGGCCTTGTTCCGACCAGGGCCTTTGGAATCCGGCATGGTCGATGACTACATACGGGTCAAGCACGGCGCGAAAGCCGAGTACGCCCACCCCTTGTTGGTGCCGATATTAAAGCCGACCAACGGGGTTATCCTGTACCAAGAACAGGTCATGCAAATCGCCCGTGAACTGGCAAGCTACACGCTGGGCGGTGCCGATATGTTGCGCCGCGCCATGGGTAAGAAAAAGCCGGAGGAGATGGCAAAACAGCGCGAGGTATTTACCACGGGCGCTGTCGCCAACCAGGTCGAGGAAAAAATTGCCTCGTACGTGTTCGACCTGATGGAGAAATTCGCCGGTTACGGTTTCAACAAATCGCACTCTGCTGCCTATGCGCTGGTCGCTTACCAAACCGCATGGCTAAAGACGCACTATCCTGCGGCGTTCATGTCGGCGGTGTTGTCGTCCGATATGGACAATACTGATAAGGTCGTCACGCTGATTGAAGAATGCAGGCAGATGAAACTGGAGATTTGCCCACCGGACATCAATGTGTCCAATTTCCGGTTTACGGTGAACGATAAGGAACACATCGTCTACGGCCTAGGCGCGATCAAAGGCGTGGGCGAATCCGCTATCGAAGAAATCCTCAAGGAACGGTCGGAACAGGGAAAATTCCATGGGCTTTACGACTTGTGCAAACGGGTGGATTTACGGAAAGTCAACCGGCGGGTATTGGAAGCCTTATGCCGCGCGGGGGCGTTCGACGTGTTTGACACGAATCGTGCCGCGCACTTGGCTGAGCTGCCGACGAGTGTGAGGGTGGGGGAACAACACGGAAAAATGGCGGAAACCGGGCAGGACGATTTGTTCGGCTTGACGACAACCTCGGAAGAGGACGTGGCCGATAACACGGAAACGTATACGACCACTGTTGAGCCTTGGACTGAACAGGAACGGCTGGCGGGTGAAAAGCAGACCTTGGGCTTATACCTGACGGGGCATCCCATCGCCCAATATGAAGCCGAGATCAGACAATTTACCAGCGGCAGTATAGCCCACTTGTTGTCTGAAGTGGAACGCTCAAAAGGCAGGATGGAAGCGCGCGTTGCGGGTTTGGTCGTTGAAATCCGCACCCGCCAAACCAAGCAGGGCAAAACGATGGGTTTTGCCACGATAGATGACCGTACTGGTCGGTTGGAAATCGCCGCATTCGGTGACAAATATGAAACTTACCGTAGCATTTTTTCCCGTGATAGCCTGCTAGTTGCAGAGGGCGCGTTAGCGATTGACGATTTTTCCGGCAATCTCAGGCTATCAGTAGAAACGCTCTATAGTATGGAGCAAGCCAGGGGGCATTTCGCAAGAGGTTTACAGTTCAGTTGGACGGCTGACGGGCAAGCGCAGGGTTTGCATAACTTCATTCCTGGACTGCAAACAGCGCTGCAACCCTTTAAAGACGGGGCTTGTCCCGTTAGCATCAGCTATAAGTCTTCCGAAGCTTCAGCCAACCTTCAGCTTGGCGATGCTTGGCGGATACATCCGACAGATGAATTACTAGGGAGACTAAAACAATTATCGGGCGTGTCTGGGATAGAGATTAAATACCGGTAGCCCGACAATTAAAAAAACTTTCCCCTCACCCAACCCTCTCCCTTCGGATCCCTACATGGATGTAGGTTAGTAGGGCAATGCAGGAGCAATTGCCGAGAGGGCTTTGACGCTTCGCGCTGAACAGTTACGATTTTTCGTACCTTTCGTACCTTTCGTACCTTTCGTACCTTTCGTACCTTTCGTACCTTTCGTACCTTTCGTACCTTTCGTAGGGTGAGTAACATCATTTATATATTTAAAACGCAGCTAGGTTTTGGGCGGCCTGCCATTTAGAATAGTCCCTGA
>NZ_AYLO01000148.1 GCF_000496735.2 Methyloglobulus morosus KoM1 | reverse complement strand
GCAGTGTAAGAGGTAATACTAACCTTGAGCAGACGATCAAGGATCATTTATAATTTTCTCCATAGAACACATTTTCGAAAATTGCATTAAGAATTTAGGATATATAGTGATATCAAATTATTTTCTGATTACGTATAGGACTCAGCTACTTTAGAAACTTCAAATAGGCTAACAACTTGTTTTAATGACTTTCTTTTTTCGTGTTGAATAATGTGTAGGTGAAGCCCTAAACAAGTTGATTCCACGGGTCGTGCGACTGTTCGATAAGCCTACGTCTCACCACTAACGGATCCAACATCTCGTCGTTCGTCCTGTGTTTATCGAAGGAAGCTTTTTGTAAAACTTAACCGGAGTTTCCTATATATGACCCGATACCATCGCCCACGCTTACTATATTATTGCCTTAGTCTAGTCGGCATCGGCCATCTCACGGCCAGTCTGCAAATTATTAGCGAATTATTGCATAATTTCGATGTCGATTTAATTTACGGTGGTATTGCTTACTCCAATTTTCCTCAACACAGCAGTTTCAGGGTTTTGCATCTACCATCCTTATCGTTTAACGACGCTGGCGAACTCTATTCACCTGAGCAAACCGCTATCGAAGAAACTTGGCATTTGCGGCAAGATAGTATTCATGATTTTTTAAATTGTCCCTATAAAGGATTTATTATCGAATTCTATCCATTTGGACGCAGAAAGTTCAAAAGGGAAATCCGGCCTCTTATTAAGCGACTCAAACTTCACAGTGGTGAAATCCCGATTTTTAGTCAAGTCCGCGATGTTTTAGTGCCCACCGATATTGCGGAGGAACAAAAAATTATGGACATTATTAATACTGAAATTCATACCGTCTTGGTTCGCGGCGATCCAAATGTTATCAAGTTCGATGAAACTTTTTCTTTGGCTCCGCAATTAGGCGACCGTTTGTTTTATGGTGGCTATATCAGTCCACCCTCTCCTGAACATCGCCTCAAACGCACTAACCGGATCATCGTCAGCCAGGGCGGCGGCAATGTCGGACAGCAACTGTTGATAGCCGCGATTAAAACCGCGGTATTATTGCCGGATTTTCATTTTTTGGTTGCAACCGGCTCAAGTGCCACACCTGCCGATATTGATTATTTAACCTCTTTAACCCAATCTGAAAATGTCGAGATTGTCCCGTTCTTAGCCGATTTTCGCCATCATTTATTGACATCTTCTTTGTCGATCAATATGGGCGGCGACAATACTTTGCTGGATGTCATTGCAACCAGAACGCCGTCACTGGCATTTCCTTATCCCGGCAATAGTGAACAAACCATAAGAATCAGCAAACTTGCCGAACAAGGTTGGGTCTCGCAAATTAATGAAGCCGACCTAAATCCAATAATACTTAAAAATCGCATCCTTTCCTTATTGGAAAAACCTTATCCCAACACCGCCATCAACCTTAACGGCGCGGTCAATATCAGTCGAAAAATTCACGAAATTCTTGCAACATTTTCAGCTGCGCAATAACCGCAATATAAATATTTCAACGTGCTTTTCCGTAAACCTATAACCTGTTGAACAAATACATTTCGATTAGAAGTTATAGTTCGCATCAAAGAAGATGCCATAAGCCTTATCTTGATTGCTAAAAGCACTGCCTGGATCGAAAACTGATCCGGTCAATTCCAGTTCGAGCCGCTTCCATTCACGGAAATTCATGACTAGATCGACTTCGTGGCCGAGATCCCTGCTGATACCGTTCGGGCTTTTATTCAGGTTATTGTTCCTTATACTACTAACAGCTTGGTCTTGGTCATATTTATGGTAAACCATTTCAATCGAACTGTTTTTGAACACCCTAACACCCAACGCAGAGGTAAATATATTCATGTTAGAAAGCTCAGGGTCGAACAACTCGCCGTAAATTTTAAACCGGTTTACGCCATTAAACCGCCAGTTGTTTCGCTGGATACCGGTTTGCCGGAATGCGCTGTTATGACCGTCATTCGGATGACGGTCCCCTGAACCGTGGGCATAACTTAAGGTCAACGTTGGTTGATATTTAACAGGTAGCGTCCAGAATGCGCCAATATCAAAGGCCCATCCACTGACATCGTTTTTATTTTTTGATTTGGTCTTAGTGAAAATATTATCGATTGAGCCATAAGTAAACACCGTTTCTTTTCCATTCACACCAGCAAAATCCGCCCAGTAGTTCAAACTGCCGTAGTCACTTAACCCTACTTCACCAATTGCACGCGCACCGAACCAAGTCGCGTTGTCATCGAAATTGTCCCGGTTGATGCGTTTGATAACGTCCCCTACATTTTCTTGTGACGATTGATCCCATTGTTTCAAGAAAAATAATTCTAAACGCTGCTTATAGCTCCATGCCCAACTTGCCATACTCAGAATTCGAGGGACTTCTTTATCCTTTGGGGAAATGCTGATTAACGTGGATTCGCCACCAATTTGCTTGCCGCCGAGCAATTCAAAGTGAAAGGGACCGCGATTATAATATAGCCGCAACGAATCCATATCTTTATCCCACCACCATTCCCGTGACTCGGTCACGTTTTGGTTGCCGAACTGTAATCCGAAACCTGTGCCGGCAAGACGGTCAAAAAATATCCAGGTTTCGTCCCTGTCGATTTCAAAAGTAGTCCGGTTTCTAGTGTCATTGCTAAAATTAAAACGGGATGTTGTGCTTCCAATAAAGCTCAAGAATACGGCAGAAAAATCGGAGATAGGATAAAACGCTTCTAATTTGAGTTCATTGTCGATTCGCACGTTAGCATCCTGTGACCTCTCGTCGAGATCAAAATTGTTTCTTAACCGAGGATTAAAATCATACGCCCCCCCCAACGTAACTGGCTTACCGAATAGATTAAACTTGTACTGGTCGTCAGGCCTGCGGACATCCTGCCGTCGAATCAGTGACTTAAGTACGTTGTAACCGTTAAGGGCGGTATAAATCGGTATATTAAGAATCTTGAATTCATGAACGCCGTCTTTGCGCTCGAATGTGTTCCCGCTAAGCCCCGTAACCTGCAAGGAATGGGGCGCAAACGGGGTCGCTTCCAAACCAATTTTGCGGGCGTTATATTGCCCTTTTTCATTCATTTTGAGTGAAATTTTTAATGTTTTGCCGACCCTTAACTGCGAAGATGTGATGTCTTCGAATTGTGTGTTGTCCGTCCAATGCACTGCAAACGGCCCCACGGCCAAACTTTTGGCGTGCAAATCGATTTTTTCCACTTGACCACTGATTTGACCACGATTCGGTTCTGCTTCGGGCAACCGTAGCTGTATGTTGTCAGCCCGTAATTCTTCGCCATCCCAACGCCCGAATATCCTGAACCATTCATTGTCAAAATTTCCTGCCCAGGCCTGTGTGTAGGCAAAGCAAAGCACAGCAAATGCCAAAAAATTGGCTGATTTTTTGGTATCCACTATTTTTTATCCTGTTCCTAATGTATCCCGCAGCAGCAATCCGCGCAGCTTATTATGGCCAGAAAATACCGCCAATAACTCCGCCAATGGCTGCAATTGCTCCTTGTCCATGTCCTCATGGTGTAACATAATCCCAGTCAATTTATTGCTTGCAAAATTACTTGCAATTACTTCGCCCATTTCGGGTAATGCTTGCCCTGATGACTTGATTATTTTGCTCCAATCAATGTGAACAGGAATCTGCTTGATTGTTGAGGAAGCCAAATTTGTTGCCGTAATATCCCTGGATAACAACTGAAAATTCAATTCCCCTAAACATTCAACAGTTGCTTGGGTGCACCGATTCCAAGGTGGTGTGAAGAAGGGATCAAGCGAATGCCCTAAGACATTGCGCAAAACATGTTGGCCTTTAGCAAGATCATCTTTTTGTTTATCCTTAGAACGGCTATTGCCAAACTCACATTTACGTCCCTCTTTTTCATGGTTGGTATGGCGGTAACCGTGTTGATGAAAACCTAATCGGTGTTCGTTCTGCCGCCAACGCGACAATAATTCATAGCCAAGGCCGTCCTCTAAAGCTTCTGGAATAACCGCCAAATCAATCGGAATTTCAACTTTTGCAAATTCGTCAAGCAATAAATAAAGCCTGTCATTAGCCCAGCCAGCGTCGTCGTCTCGAAAAAAAACATCCACTGGAGTTGCTGCACGATCCAGTATTGCTTTCACGGGATCTAACCAATTAGGCACAGGCACGTCCTGTCATCATTAAATGTTCTTCTTGAAAAGACAGGACTTTTTCAGCGCTTAGTTCATGGATAATTTCGGCTGAACGCGCTGCACCGTTAATATCCAATGCTGACGGATTTGGTTCAAATGATAATAAGCCCTCTACCTCCAGCACAAACCGCTCGACATCAAGATCAGCCGCATCAACTTGCCGCAACAAGCCTAAATCACTTAGCCGTTTTGCCCGATTGCCTTGTTCATCTTCTTGTCCTTGCGAAAATGGCACGACCAACGCAGAGATACCCGATTTCAAAATATCCATGACCGTGTTATAACCGCATTGGCTGACTGAAACGGAATGGGACGACAATATGTCTGCCATATTCGGTACAAAACGGCGCAATGTTAAGCCTGGGCATTGCTGCGCCTTTTCTGCCAAGTCAAGCCAGTCGGCTTCAGGAAGAAAAGGCCCCGCGATGAGTGTCATAGGGAGTTTCAATTTTTCCCAGAGTATCGGCTGCGCCTTAATAGCCACCTTAAATAAAGGTGCGCCGACCATGCCACCGCCAGCGGATACGACAACTTGCCTAAGCCGTGAGCTGCTAATATTAGATTCCCCTCTTGGTAATACAAAACCAGTATAGAGAATGGGCTTTTGCAAAGGACGGGAAGGCCTGAATGATTCTTCCAAACTAGCAAATTTTGGATCTGAATGCACCAAAACCCCGTCGAAATATCGGTCTATTAACCAACGTGCCCGGTTATCATGGCGAACTTGATCTTTACGGGCATTGACCATAATGTCCCGCAAGCTGCACATGACCAGCGGGTGATTAACACTCCTCTTTGCAGCTTTTAAAAGGGGCAATAATTCTCCGGCAAATTTCTTCCGGCCAAACGGGAATAATTCGATAAGGATTGCTTTTGGTTGATATTCATGAAGCGCTGCCAATATCATTTGCCGCCTGATCGCTTGGGCTTCAAGAAGATTGTATTTGGGGTCTTGGCTGTATAACGAATTGTCTTCAGCCATGCCTAAAGGCGGCAAATTAATTATCTCTATCTCATCCGGCGATACTGTGTTGTCGGGGAAACGCCCGCCGTTAAGAAAAACAACCTGAAATTTTTTGGCAAGGCTCTCGGCTAAGGCCAATGCCCTTACCAAATGGCCCATGCCTAAAGAATGTTGACAGTAGAATAATAATACAGGTTTTTTCGACAGCCTCACGAAACCATCCTTATGCCATGCTGTAAGCGGTAAAGTTCATGGTAATAACCACCTAATTGCATTAATTTATTATGGCTACCTTCTTCGATAATCTTGCCATTTTTTAACACTAAGATACGGTCAAAATCCCGTATCGTGTGAAACTGGTGGGCTATCAACAAAATCGTACGGCCTTGTTGCAAGCGAGCCATGGCATCTCGGATAAGGGCTTGCGATTCGGCATCAACTGCCGAAGTTGGCTCATCCATTATCAAGATTGATGCTTGCCTGATTAAAGCACGAGCTAGGCTGATGCGTTGCCTTTGGCCACCGGAAAGCGTATTGCCGCTCTCAGCCATTAAGGTGTCGTAGCCATCAGGCAAGTTCATGATGAAGTCATGGGCGTGGACTTGCTTTGCGGCTAGCTCAATTTCTTCTTGTGTTGCGTCTGATTTACCGTAAGCAATATTTTCCTTAATGCTGGTGCCAAACAACACAGGGTCTTGCAACACTACACCAATTTCCTGCCGTAGCGAGGCACGTTCGTATTGGTTAATATTCTGCCTGTCAATCAGGACAGCCCCTTTTTGTGGATCGTAAAGTCGGATAATCAAATTGGCTATGGTTGACTTTCCTGCACCGGATGCTCCCACCAAAGCCACGCGCTCGCCCGGCATGATGCGGAACGAAACATCGTCCAGAATTTTTTTTCCGTCCACATAGCTGAACGTGACGTTATCAAAGGCAATATCACCACTTAGACGATTAACCTTAATAGCATCTGGAGCATCCTGAATTTCCGGTTCCGTTTCCAGGATACTATTGATCCGCTCAATGCTTACACTCGCCCTGGAAAACCGCGTGGACAACCGGGTAATCTGCCGAATAGGCTGATAGATTTGGGACATGTAAGACGCGAAAATAAGGACATCGCCAGGGGTCATTTTGCCTGCTACTGCCTGTATGCAACCAAACAGCACAACAATTGCCGTGCCAAACGCACTGATAATTTCCACCAAGCGTGTGGCCGCCGCTTCCATACGGGAAGTTCGGATACTTTCCTTCATTGAACGGGAACTGTCCGCTTCAAAGCGTTCGTGTTCAAAGTCTTCAGTGCCGTAAGCCTGGATTAAAGGAACGGCGCCTAGAATTTCGGCAACTCGTGAAGCTAATCGGCTTTCGTTATGGCGCTGATTACGGGCGGAGTATTTGACACGGCTGTAAATAAAATAAATCGCAAAAAACAAGATCGGAAAGCTGATCAATACGATCAAGCCCAATTGCACATTAAGATTGAACATAATAGCCAACATGCCGATGACTGTTAGTATATGGGTGGTGAAGGTCAGTGCCGAATCGGCAAATACATCTTTTAAATTATTGGTGTCGCTGGTCAATTTGTTCAGCAACTCCCCCGTGCGGGTTTTATGGTGAAATGACAACGATAAGCGTTGCAAATGGTTGAACAATTCGCCGCGCAAAACATATACCAATAAGTAGCCGATCCGTGATGTCAAAAACAGTTGGTAATACGCGAAAAAACCCCTGACCAACGCAATGGCTATCATACTGCCGCACAGTATTAGCAATGTTTTTGTGCTGCCCGATGTCAAGTATCCCTGAAATGGCATTAGGAAATCGGGTAACGCCTTATCCGACAAGACATTGTCGAAAATCAGTTTCATTGGCCAAGGGATAATCAAGGTCGTAAGCGTCGAGCCAATGATGCAAAAACTGGCAAAAAAAATGTCTTTTCGGACTCGGCGTAAATGGGCGGTGACAACACGACTAAAAGCCGACCGTTGTTTCTTGATCGGCTTGGCTTTAAGTGCGTCCTGATTGTTTGTTTTTTCTGATATTTTGAACATGGATTTATTCCGCATGTTTTTCCAGTGAAAATGTTTCTGCCAACGCCAGATATCCAAGCACAAGCCACTCAAGATCTGGTTTCTGTTGAATGTACGAACGGTACGCCCGCGTCAGCAGTTGTATGCGTATATGCCAAATAAAGTGGGAATCGTTCAAATCATCGTCGGAAATTTTTTTGTAAGCCTTATAAAGGCAGTTGATTAATTTTTCAGTTAAGCCATTTCCTAAATTTAAGCTGTACAAATCGGCAGAAAAATTTGCCATATCCATTAACGGACTGGCTACCGTAAGCTCGTCAAAATCAAATAGCGCAATACGGTCAGCTTTCATCAACAATAATTGCTGGATATGAAAATCACCATGACTAAGCCGATTGGCAAGCAATGGTAAGTTGGCTTTTTCACAATATAGTTGGTTGACTAGCCTTTCAAATCGTATTGATAAATCCTGAAATACATTTTGTAATTTCACGACTTTCTTTTGGATCTCAACCAGCATATCTTCCTCAGAAATAACCGCCAATCCTGTCATTGCCACATCCTGAAAATCGACCAAATGACGTGCCAATTGCGCCATTAAGCGATCTGCATTCTTATCGCTAATGTGTTCCAATAAGGATTGCCCACTTAAACCGTCCAGCCATAAAGTATTGAGGTTTTCGTCATAACCCAACGGTGATGGGATCACAAAACTTTCAGGATTATTTTCAGCATGTTTATATAAAGTGACAATTCGGTGTTGAATCTCAGCACCTTTGTTATCAACAAAAGTCTTACCGTAAACTGCTTTTTTGTTCCCTGATAATCGTTGAAAATCGTAACGATAAGTACAACGAATTTCAGGGCGGTAATTAATGATATTGATGGCAATATCCCTGATGATTGCTGATGAACCCTGCTGCTGAAGCAACAAAAATTCGACCAAATATTTTTCGGCAAAAGCCTTATCCAAGACTTTATCTAACATGGGCAGGGCAGGATCGTAAGGGAAAAACCAGCCCACCATGCCGTATTTGTCTAGGTGCAAAATCGCAGATTGCTGAGAACCTTTAGCCAGATCGCGTGCTTTCAAATATTCGTCATGACTACGATCACCCAGATAAGCCTTTACATACAAAATCCGCTCATCGGCTTTTTGGGTTTGTTCATTGATACCTTTTAAGTGATAAGCCAAGGCCAGAAAAGATTTATCACGTGACTTCGGATTAAGGTAAGTTTTATAGCGGGGATGTTGTATTTGGCAATCGGTTAACTTCCACCCACCGGTTAAACAATCGGGAAGTTCATGCTGAAATAAAATCCGCATTTTGTTGGAATCCATAAATATGGCAAATTCTTGGCTGGGCTTACTCATCTTTTAGCCCTACAAATTTTTTGCCATGAAATTCACCGCCTAAGCGTATGGTATTGACGGATGGCAATGCGTCTAATTGGATTTCGTAGAGGTATTTATTTTTAACATTAATGCCTTTATCGTTTGTGGAATCCAATCCCAACAATTTTGAGAGAATGACTTCGTTGGTATTCCGGTGCGCCACGATTAATGAATTATCCGGCATGGCTTGTAGGAGAGCTTCTAAGCAATCCAGGATGCGGTGTTGAAAGGCACGGAAGCTCTCACCACCCGGGATAGTAAAATCCATGTCTGATTCGCATGCCATCCATAACGCCTGGGCTTCAGCGTCGAGTTCATTGGCGGCTTTACCTTGTAACACCCCAAAATGAATTTCTTTCAAATCGTCTAGGGTTTGAATATCGAGCTTATGGTATTCCGCTGTTGGTCTCGCTGTTTCGACAGCCCTAGTCAAACTACTGGTATAAATGGCAGATAGCTTGTTATTCTTTAACACATCACACAACCATTGGGCTTGGTACTTACCCTTATCCGTCAACGGAAACTCCAGTTGCCCAGATAGCAATTTTTCCTGATTGGCGACACTTTCACCATGACGGGCAAGAAATATCCGCTTCGTATTAAAAAGATATTGCTGATTATTCATATTCAATAACCGTACGGCATTTCGCCATATAGCTATGGCTAAGATCAATAAAGTTTTCGCTATGCTTAATGCGTTCCCTATCTTGTTGCCGTAAACTTCGACGTAAAACTTCATGGATTAAAGCGGCAGCAATGTACCAATAGAGCTTTCCGTCATCGACAAGCCAAGCAACCGTAGCCTTATATTCCTCAATAAAACACACCACTACTTGATCTATTTCGGTAACGGTAGAACCCGCCCTAAGACCGTTTAAATAGAGGTTAGCAATAAAGCTGCCTATATCAATCAAAGGGTCACCCAAACACACGGAATCCATATCGACTAAGAAGGCCTTATCCTCGGAAATAAGCAAATTCCCCATCTTTAAATCCAGATGAAGCGGCGAATTATTTGCCGAACCCGCCCAGTCGAGGGCTTGGTGAACACCAAATATCTCAGTCACTAAATCTTGTACACGCTCACCCAAATTGAAATCCGCATTCGCTGAAATTTTTACAGCCGACGTGAGCTGTTGGCTAATCTGAGTAAAACCGTACTGCCCGGCAGTATCGATATTGCAACCCTGAAATGCACCAATACACTTAGCTATCTTAATAACTATGCCGGGCTTTTTAAGCAAAGTAGTTGTCCATTCAAATGGAGTGCCTGGCACATGTGCCTGCCACAATGTTTTGGTTTCAGGATCGTAATGTAAGGGCTTGGCACAATGGTCAATTTGTTCAGCCAATTGTTTCATGATAGTGTAGATATTTGCCCCACTATCACTACAGTAATTTTTTCCGTAGATGATTATTTCCCTAACGCTATCCTTGTTGGGTGCTGGCTCAGCGATTGCAAGCGTAAAGCGGATCATGCAGGACTGCTCAGGCAAGTAATGCATTATTTTTGTTTGGATAGAACCTACACGTTCCGATTCCGAAAGATTTAGCTTAGTCAAGCTCTCTTTGAAATAGGCACTCAACTTTTCAGCGTTTAATAACTTGGGCAGGTACGGCAAACTACGGTCATACGGAAATGACCAAAGCATCATATTAACTTCAGGAAGATAACTTACCGTCGGTATATCGACAGGAAAATCAGTCGAATCCTCAAGGCCCACGTTAACCTCTGCTTGGCTTGCATCGAATGGATTCAACTGAGCCGTCAATACCTGTTCATAACAGTCTTGGGTTTCTGCTTCTCGCAGGGTGAGCGTATAAGTAAGCTTAAAACTTTTGCCGGGCTTATAGCGTTTTTCACCAATCCTACAATCTTCAATTTTTATCAATGACGAAAGTTTTTCTTTATTGCTGAAAAGTGTTTCTTGCAGCACGGCAAGCATATAGCTTGGTTCAAGGATTTTGGCTATTTGAGGAAATTGGGGGTCAATGATAGTTGTCGTCACTTGCTATTCCTCCCCCCTGTGAAGGTATCCATGCGAGCAAAAATCTATTTCAGTTTTTGTTATTTTCTTTTCAGTTATAGGATCGGTAAGGATGAGAGTTTTGTCTTGATAATTTAACCGGGTAAAGCCGCCCAACTGGTGCAACAAAACAGTCGCGTTATCCCTTAGGAGTTGAATGCCTTCAGCCTGTAGATTAGTAATTTGCCCAGAACCATTTTTTCTGAGGAACAGTGCCCGGGCAATACAGGTCATGTCGGCAAATGTATATTCCTCGCCGGTTGAGCCATGATGGATAAAATAATAATCTTCAACGTAAGACTCGGCATTGCCCAGCTTAATATGCAAGGAAGCGGCTTCTGACAGCTCACACAAGCGGCCATTTTTATAAACGGGAAGCTGTGTTACTTCAATTGCGGGCGGCTCTTCCTTAAACGGGCAAAGTACGGTATGAAAAGCAGTTGTGCGTGCATGTAGTTTTGAAAACCTGACCACCGGGGCAGGATGCTTCACGCCATATTCCGGTGAGACATACGCTTGCTCAATAATGACTTTGGTATCAGGACAATAAGGCTGGGCAATAAGTAAATTAGGCGAATGGATAACATGGCAAACATCATTGCTTACCCAATTAGATTGGTCTTGCGCCCTGTTCGACAAATGAAAATACAGGTCGTAATTATGGTTGTCTTCCGCCGTTAATCGGTCGGTTACAATCCAATATTCTGGTGGCAGGAAAAATATTGTACGTTCGTGTATGACTGGATATTGATGAGTTGCAACTTGGCCTTGCAGAAAATCAAAGCCGGATGTCGAGACGAATTGCTTCAGTGTTACTTGTGGTTCTGGGTCAGTTGGTCGACCACAACGATAAGGCGTTTGATCCAGGCCATCGACAACAACGGTGTTGTGGGCAGAACCGCCCTTAAAATAATGCCGCCAATTAATACCATCTTCACTGAATTCGCTGTAAGTGTAACGGCCTGGATCGACTATCAAAGAATGCCCAAACGCAGCCATTTCAAAATTCAGGGCATCGTAATGACCATGGCTGCCAAAGCCGAGAGGGGCGCAGTCGAAGAACAAATACAACGCTTCATTGTAAGGTTTCATTGACCAATCACTACGCAGCACGTAATAACCGCTGTCATCAAACCCACATGAACGCTGCATTGGCGGCACACCTTTTTCACCTTGGGTAATCACATACGCCAGATGTTCGTCTGGATAGTAATAGAGGGCTTTTTTGAGCAGCGGCAGATAGCTATTGCAATCCCCATCATTAATCGCAGGAATAAATCCATCCGGCTTATGCACGTAATACGAAAATTTGATGGCTTGTTTCAGCAACGCATCGCAAGCCGCTGGCAGAGCTATATCGTTGAGCATAGACAAGCCACGAAAACGCAGGTAATTTTTAAGTACGGTGTGATGGTAGTCGGTCGAAAGTTCGCGATGTACGCCATCTGGCAATAAATCCTGACGTATATTTTCCAACAGCTTTTGCTTAGAAAACTCTAAAAACCCTTTCGCAGAATTTAATTCTGGGAAGGTGACCGCAACCAAAAATATCGCGTATAACTCTAAAGTGCGGTGGTTGCCCTCCGGTGTAAGGTGCCTACAAAGATGATGGGTTTGTGAATTGATAGAGCGTATAAAACGCCCGAAAAAATCGGCTGTCACTGACGGTGATCGCCATTGTTGCACAAATGTGAAGTAAGACAATAGCCATTGTTGCAAGCGTCTTCCGGTGACTTGGCTGTCGATGAAGCCATCGGGCACTTGAGTAATCCATGAATCAATAAGGCTTACCCATTTTTGTGCATAACGCTCGTCCTGGGTATAATCATAAGCGCCTGCCAAATCTTTCAAGTAATAAAATTTGTGCAGTAAAATCAGCCACTCTAAATCCTTGCTTGGATTGATTTTCCAATCAAATAATTTGCCTAGCGCGTACTTTTCATTATTGAAATTAAATTCATTTAACAAGACAAGTTCAGCGTTAGTTACATGTTTGCCTGCCCCTTTTGATAAGGCGAAATGTTTAACATGCCCTCGATTTTGAAAATAATCCAATACCGCAGGCCATGACAACCGGCTAAAGTCTTCAACAAACAAATTCTCATCCGCTAGTGCGGCTAAATTGCTAACTTTCATGGTTTAGCCGTTTTGCCCTTGGCAAATCGTTTCTATGTTATCCATTGAGGGATAATCAAACTGTGCGAGCAATTTACCTTGTCCAGTTGTTCTCTGAAAATAAATTGGTGTATTAAAGGTGTTATTTGCCGTAGCAAATTCACCCTCTTCATTAGCGACAAAAATCATATCATTATGTAATTGCCCTGCCCTTTCCACGGTGATGGATAAACAAGCGGCAGAAAATGGATTACAAAGTACCTCCCTTTTAGAAACAGGGATTGAAGAAACTGTCAGTCCAGGACGCTCATCTTTGTAAGGATAAATGACCGTATAGAAACTACATTCTGCACGGTGCTGGTTGAATTTAAGCACTGGGGCATCTTGCTTAATACCGTAAGTTGGCGAGACATAACCGCCTTCAAGCGATACCGTCGCGGATTGGCGTACGGGTTGAATCATCACAAGATTAGGTGCATCGACTGAAAAGGATTGTTTGTCACAACTAATCGACACTTTACCCTGTGCCGATGCCGCTAAATGAAAAAGTAGATCGTAATTATGGACATCATCCGCCCTCAACACGTCGCATATGACCCAATACTCGCCTTTAATAAACAGGATTTTGCGTTCATGTACAACAGGGTATTCATGGCTATGGGCAATACCATGTAAATAATCGAAGCCGAGTTGGCTGATAAACGCTTTAAGTGCATATTCGGGCTGCTGCCCTTTGATTTTGAATTTCTGTTTATGGAATTCGTAACGGGTTTGGTTAAGTCCGTCCACCAGAACGGTATTGTGATAGCTTGTGCCACGGAACAGGACACGCCAGTTGGTTTCACCCGATTCATCGTAGGTATAACGGCCTGGATCGACAATCAAGGATTGCCCATAAGCCGCCATTTCAAAACTGAGCAGGTCAAGATGGCCGTGGTTGCCGGCACCCAAGTCGCCGCAATCAAACACCAGATAGCGTTCGTCTTCGTAAGCCTCCAAAGATTCGCCCCAGCCACTACGCAAAATATAATAGCCGCCCGATGGAAAGGCTTTGGATCGGTGCTTGGGTGCAGTGCCTTGCTTACCTTTGGTCGCAACATACAACATTTCTTCGCAGCCGTACAAGTCATAGCCTTGCTGCAACAAAGGCAAAAAATTACCCGTATCGCCATCACTTAACGAAGGAATAAAGCCATCAGGCTTATGGACATACGTCGAAAATACCAAGGCTTTTCTGATGCAACCGTCCAATTGTGGCGGCAAACTGATGTTGTTCAATACCGCCAGCCGCTTCACTGCAAGGAAATTACGCAACACGATATGATGGTAATCGGTGGACAGCTCACAATGCACACCATCAGCTAACAAATCGGTTTGGGCATTTTTCGTTAATTCATCAATTGAAAACTGCAACCAAGCATCAGCACCTTTTAATTCTGGGAACACAACAGCCACGAGAAAGATCGTGTACAGTTCTAAGGTACGGTGGTTCCGTGCCGGCGTTAAGTTCTGGCAAAGATGGCTCGTTTGCTGATGGATAGATTCCAAAAACTGTACATAAAATTCTGGCGTGATGGCTTCCGTGGGGCATTTGCTGACGAAATAGTAATGGGCAAATATCCAATTCTGGATGCGTCGCCCCGAGACATCGCTGGGCAGAAAATCTATCGGGACTGTTTTGATCCAACTGGATGTCAGGTCAACCCATTTGTCGGCATAGCGACGATCGCCCGTTTCCTTGAATGCGAGACCCAACCCAACCGCATAATAGAACTTATGAAGCATGATGGCCCATTCGACATCGTTACTGGGATTGGTTAACCAATCTAATCGATCAGTAAACTGGTAGGATTCTTCGTTAAGATTGAAGTTATCGCTCAGGATACCGTCAATTTTTTCCCGTGTAACTTCCGGTTCATTGGCAATAGCAAAATAAGCAATTCCCGTGCGTGATTGGAAGTAAGCGAGCAGCTCGGATGGTGTCCAGGTATTAAAAGGGGCCTTTAGTACTTCACTGTGGCACGAATTATCAATGGCCGGCACAGCACTCATGCAATACCTCGCTTCTGTCTGCCAGCCGGGAGACAAATAGATCCTTGAGATCGAGCGTTGTCACTTGCGAATCAAAGTCTTTGCAGACCCGATTTCTTCCCGCCTCGACCAATTGTTGCCGTAATGCCGAATCCATAAGCAAGCGTTCGATTGCATCCGCCATCGCCTGTGCGTTTTTCTCTGGCACCAGCAAGCCATTGACATTATTGTCGATAAGTTCAGGTATGCCAGAAATGTCCGTCGAAATAACCGGCACACGCATTGACATAGCTTCCACCAGGACATTGGGAATGCCGTCACGGTCACCGTTATCGACCACCAAACAAGGTAAGGCGAACACAGTGGCTTGCTTGAAGATATCGCGCAGTTCTTCTTGTGTGACTGCACCATACAGGTTTACCGTATCTTCAACGTCAAGGTCTTTGATGAGGCGAACCAATTTTTCTGTCACATCGGAATCACCACCACCGACGATCTGACATTGAAATATCCGACCTCTTTCTTTTAAGATGGCACACGCCTTAACAAGGTAATCAAAACCTTTCTTTTCCACTAATCGACCGACAGAAAGCAAGACGGGCAACTTTTCTTCCTGCTTATCCGCCGCTTCCTGATCGCTATTAGAAAACAGTTTGGTATCCAAGCCATGATAGATTTTGTGGATAATTGCACCTTTTGGGGCCAATTGCTTTAGGTACCATTCATTGGCACCCGTACAAGTCACCGCAAACTCAGCCCGCCGCATTTTTTTTTGTAACAAGTTACCGGGATTTAACTCCTTTAGGTAAATATCCTTGGCGTGTGCCGTAAAACTAAACGGAATGCCAGTTAACCTGCTGGCGAACATCGCAATTGTTGTGGCTCCATGACAAAAATGGGCGTGAAAATGCTGGATATTCCCAGATTCCATTGCTGCATTAGCGATAAAACCTGCCTGGAGGAATTCCTTAACAAAAACCTCCCTGGGCAATTCAAAGAACCCAGTACGGTATTGAATGCTCATGATTAAGCATTCTAAAAAAACCTTTAAATAAGCCAGCGGTTTCTTTTTAAAGAGCTGCGCGTGGCTGTTTGAAAATTTCGGCACATTATCAATAAGCCACTTGCTAAAGCGCGTTTCGCTGAGCGCATCAGCCTGCGGCAAATACGTGACTGGTGCCGTTATGTCCTTGACCATCGCATGGTTCTTCTGTCCTTCAAGTTTCTTGACGGAAAAAATGCTTAACCCTACCCCCATCTTTTCCAGCAGCCTTATTTCGTTGGTGATAAAGGTCTCAGAAGTACGCGGATAACCTTTCAGAATGTAGCCTATTTGGGCATCGTCTTTTGTCAATTTGATAGCCGCATTCACTGTTGCATCATCCCTAGCAAACGGCTGCCTTTTCTATTTTGTTGTTGATTGATCACGGGATGGGGGCGTATCCCATCTTGATCGCCATCCATTAACTGATTGATTGAATCACATACCCCAGATAACCCATCGAGGTTGATTTGAAAAAGATTGCTCGGATGCACATTGATTTTGGACAGTTCTTCCTGGACTGTTTCCATCAGGATGGAAGGTGTCATTTGCTCTGGATGAATAGCCCGCAATAACCCTAATTTGGACATCCGCTCGGCACGTATCCACTGTTCTTGGACTGGCATGACCCTAGGCACCACAATAGCCCGCTTACGCAATGTCAATAGCTCACAGACCGTATT
>NZ_AYLO01000147.1 GCF_000496735.2 Methyloglobulus morosus KoM1 | reverse complement strand
TTTGTATGTCGTCTCTTTTGGAGCAAAGAAAAATATCTCATTTTTGTCTACATAGACACTGTTGCCAAAGTACCAAAGATGCTCTTGGAAATTGATTCCCGTATTGTCAATCCAACTTGATCCCAATATGAGGTCATGATGGTATTCAATTTTCAGAAAATGCTTATATCCATCATCAGAAAGTTGCCAAGGATAGTTTTTCCAATATACAAACCGAATTCCTATATCTTTTTTACCATTTTTATTTTTTTCAAGAACGTAATTTTGTAGCTCTGATTCGATGCGATCTCGAAATCGAAGATTCGTTTCAATTTTCTCTGTCTTACTAATTAATGTTCTATCTTTTAAGTATTTGTAAGACTTATACAACAGCAGTGGAACGCCGAATATGAAGATTATGTCCTTGATAAGATCTATCCAATCTTTGTTGTTTTTATAAAAAGACAACACAGAGCAGGCGGTAAGGTAAAAGGGATTCATGGTACGGTGTCGATTTAGGTTTTATCGGTGTAGTTTTGTAGGTCAGCGCGTTGGGGTGAGTGTGCGAGCCCCAACATACTGGGATTCGATTGTGTTGGGGTTCGTTCCTCACCGCCAACCTACAATATTAAACTTTTAACGCCTTCAACACCTCTTGCAACATCTTATTGGCATCACCGAACAACATGCGGGTGTTGTCTTTGACAAACAACGGGTTGCCGACACCGGCATAACCCGATGCCATACTGCGCTTCATGACGATGGTGGTGTCGCCTTTCCAGCATTCCAGCACCGGCATTCCGGCGATGGGGCTGTTGGGGTCGTCCAGTGCGGAGGGGTTTACGATGTCGTTGGCACCGATGACGATGCTGACATCCACCTTATCCCAGTCTTCGTTGATTTCGTCCATCTCATACACGATGTCGTAAGGGACTTTGGCTTCCGCCAGCAACACGTTCATGTGTCCGGGCATACGGCCCGCGACGGGGTGGATGCCGAAACCGACTTTTTTGCCTTTATCCCGCAGGAATTTGGTGATTTCATTCACCGTGTGCTGGGCTTGCGCGACGGCCATTCCGTACCCTGGGATAATCATGATATTCTTTGATGACAACAGCAATTGCGCGGTTTCTTCGGCATCTATCGGATGGACTTCGCCTTCGACGACTGCCGCTTCGCCMCCGGAAGCCGTACCGAAACCGCCCGCAATAACGCTAAGGAAATGACGGTTCATAGCGCGGCACATGATGTAACTCAAGATGGCACCGCTACTGCCGACGAGTGCGCCCGTCACAATCAACAAGTCATTGTTCAGCATAAAACCAGTCGCCGCCGCTGCCCAGCCGGAATAGCTGTTAAGCATGGAAACGACCACAGGCATATCCGCGCCGCCGATTGCCATCACCATGTGGATGCCGAACAACAGGGCGACGACGGTCATAATCGCCAAAGGATAAAGCCCACCACCGCTTTCGGTTTGGTGTGAGAACATGAAGGCTAACACTATTGCACCAATCAACAAACCCAGATTGAGCCAGTGACGTGCAGGAAGCAACATAGGCTTGCCGCTGATTTTTTCGCTAAGTTTACAAAAAGCAATAACGGAACCGGAGAAAGTGACGGCACCGATCAGGATACCTAAGTAAATTTCGACTTCATGAATGGTTTTTTCCACGCCTGTCAGGGTGGACGAGGTATCCATGAAATTGGCATAACCGACCAACACAGCCGCCATACCCACCAAGCTGTGCATGATGGCGACCAACTCGGGCATTTGCGTCATCTCAACTTTTTTTGCGGCAAACAAACCGATAGTGCCGCCTATTACCAGGGCTGCAATTAAGATCGCGTAAGAATTCACGGCACCACTGAGTACGGTCGCGAGAATAGCAATTGCCATCCCTAACATGCCGTAGTAATTACCCCGACGGGCTGTTTCCTGATTGCTTAATCCACTTAAGCTGAGAATGAACAGAATGGTGGCGACGATGTAGGACATCGTGACTAAACTTTGAGACATTGTTATTTCCCCTTATTTTCTGAACATTTCTAACATGCGACGGGTAACCAGAAAGCCACCGGCGATGTTGATTGAAGCGATTAAGATAGCCAAGCCAGCGAGGCCGCCGATGAGTGAATCCGGTGTCGATATTTGCACCAACGCGCCGATGACGATAATGCCGGAAATGGCATTGGTGACGCTCATCAATGGCGTGTGCAAAGACGGCGATACATTCCAGATCACCTGATAGCCGACAAAACAGGCTAATACGAAGACGGTGAAATGTGACATGAAAGCAGTTGGCGCTACTGCGCCTAGGCCGAACAAGACCGCGCCGCCTAACAGCAAAGGCAGGGTTTGACCCAGCAAGGACTTTTCTTTTTTGACTTCTTCCTGTTTGATGCCGGGTGCTTCCGTTAGAGGCTTAGGTGCTACCGAGATCGTTGGCGGCGGTGGCGGCCAGGTGATTTTGCCCTCTTTAATGACCGTTGTGCCACGAATCACTTCATCGTCCATATTGACGTTGATAACACCATTTTTTTCTGGGGTCAGGTCAGTCAATAAATGCCGAAGATTAGTTGCGTAAAGCTGGCTGGACTGGTTGGCTAAACGGCTCGGCAGGTTGGTATAGCCGATAATGGTGACATCGTGCTTTACAACCACTTTATCTTTTTCGGTTAGTTCGCAGTTGCCGCCTTGTTCTGCCGCTAAATCGACGATCACACTGCCCGACTTCATGGAGATGACCATGGCTTCTGTGATTAATTTTGGTGCCGGTTTACCGGGGATCAATGCCGTGGTAACAATAATATCGACTTCCATCGCTTGCTTGGCAAACAAAGCCATTTCCGCTTCGATGAATTCCTTGGACATGGTTTTGGCATAACCACCCGTACCGGAGCCTTCTTCCTTGAAATCCAGCATCAGGAATTCGGCATCCATACTTTCGATTTGCTCCTTAACTTCAGGGCGGGTATCGAAAGAGCGGACGATAGCGCCCATGCTTTTTGCGGCACCGATGGCAGCTAAACCGGCGACACCTGCTCCTATGACCAAGACTTTGGCGGGCGGTATCTTTCCGGCGGCGGTTATCTGGCCCGTGAAAAAGCGGCCAAAATGTTGCGCCGCTTCGACGATGGCGCGGTATCCGGCGATATTCGCCATTGAGCTTAACGCATCGAGCTTTTGCGCCCGGGAAATACGGGGCACACTGTCCATCGCCAATACGGTCGCGCCTTTGGCGGCCAGTTGTTGCATCAATGCTTCATTTTGTGCCGGCCAAATGAAACTGATTAAACGTCCCCCCTGGGGCAATAAGTCAATTTCATTGACATTCAGTTCTGGGTGTTGCTCGGGAGCACGCACTTTCATGACGATGTCTGCCGTTTCCCAAAGGGTCTTGGCATCTTTAACTATCTCGACACCGGCTTCTTTGTAAACGTCATCGTTTATGTTTGCCCTCTCGCCGGCACCGCTTTCGATACAGACGGTAAAACCCAGCTTGATAAGTTGTTCTGCGGCCTCCGGGGTTGTGGCTACGCGCTTTTCGCCGGGGTGAATTTCTTTGGGTACACCAATCTTCATAGGATTTTCCTGTTAATTATTATAAGGTACGATGGGTGGCGGTATTTTATCGGTCAAAACGCCGTGAGCATAGAAAATTAAATGCGGTTTTTCAATAGACATGCAACAAGTTGTTTAACGATTATTATGATTGAAAAAACCAGGATTACCTAGGTTATTCAAGCTTCGCGACATAGAAGTGGCTCGCTAAGCTCACGAGGGCCGTGTCGAAGGGAATCTTTAAGATCGCTTTTTCCTTCAACCAAATGTTGGGTTAATTTTATTGGGATAATGATTGCTTAAGCAGTAATCACATACTATATATGGCATAGCAGCTACATTTTGGGATGAGATAATACGGGCCAATCTGTAACATGCGAATACCCTTGTTTATCCGCACGCTATGTTGCGGTACGATTTCTTCAGT
>NZ_AYLO01000146.1 GCF_000496735.2 Methyloglobulus morosus KoM1 | reverse complement strand
TTTAATGTCTGAACCGTTCGTGCTGAGCTTGTCGAAGCACATACCGCCTTTCGACAGGCTCAAGGCGAACGGAAACTTAATACTTCACAAGGCCGAATCAATAGTTAGCAATCCAGACAAGTTTTAGAAATAGTGAGCGTTGTTTGGGTTTCAACGAGCTTCTCGATTTATTCTTATCGAGTGCGTTCGTTTCATCTCCCACTAGATCACTTGCCTACATTACTAAGATACACACATAACTAAGCCGGGTCTGTGCGTCTGCGCACACAACAAATATACGCACAAATTGTTTGTGTAGGTATTAAGGTGTACCATTCAAAAGCCGTCTTGGGACATTTCGACATGGGTTATTAGCGGCTTTTCATTCAGGAATTATTCAATATTTAAAGAATGTGTGGGAGTCCCATCCTCTCAACAGCATAAGGAGTCATGATGGCCATTGCTGATCTTTGGCGTGAAAACGGAATGTGGACTCGATTGGGGAAAGCCCTGTTCAGCCCAAAACCTGAAGGGCTTGATTCTAAGGTTGAGCAAGTCAAACAGCAGTTGCCTGTGCCTGTTTTCTGGTTGTTAGGCAAAACCCAATCTGGGAAAACCTCCCTGATTCGGGCGTTGACAAGCAACAATATGGCTGAAATTGGCAACGGTTTTCAGCCGTGCACCAAAACATCGCGATTTTACGATTTTCCCTCGTCCAGCCATCCCATGATCCGCTTCCTCGACACCCGGGGGATAGGCGAAACCGCCTACGATCCGAGCGAAGATTTAGCCTGGTGCGCCGGACAGGCGCATTTGTTGCTGGTGGTGCTTCGCGCCCTGGATATGAACCAAGCCGAAGTGGTTTCTGCAGTGAAGGCGATTCACACGCAACACCCAAACTGGCCGATCATAGTGGTTCAAACGACACTTCACGAGGGCTATCCCACGTCCGGCTTAGGGCACATCCTGCCTTATCCATATCAGCAAGCACCGTTTCCTGCTGAAGTTCCCCATGCGCTGGCCCAAGTATTGCTGTATCAGCGCGATTGGTTCAAGCCGCTCCCGGTTCATTTTGTTCCTGTCGATTTCACCCAGGCAGAGGACGGTTTCGATCCTGTTGATTACGGCCTGGATGCTTTATGGGAGACCATCGAAGCAGTGCTACCGGAAGGAGTGATAGGATTGCTGCGTGGATCGGAACAGCATAAAGAGCTACTTGATTTTCATGCCCAGCAAGCACACCCGCACATTATCGGTTACGCGCTATTGAATACTGGAATGGGAGCAATTCCAATTCCCGCAATGGGCTTGTCGCTGGTGCTGGCGGTTCAGGCTAAGCTCTTCCACAGCATTGCGTCGATCTACGGGCTTAAACTGACCCGCAGGCTTTATGCCGAATTTTCTGCATTGTTAGGCACTGGGATCAGTGCAGGTCTGCTTGGACGTGAGCTGCTCAAACTAATCCCAGTTTATGGGTGGGCAGTGGCCGGGGCTTATTCCGGCGCTTTGACCTACGCACTGGGCAAGGTCTTTTGTGTCTATCTGTATGGTGTCGAACGTGGCGCTTTGCCTGATCGTGCTTCCTTGCAAAAGGTTTACGATGAAGCATTTGCCCATGCCCGTCAACTCCTTAAAACCAGGAGTGGAAATTAGCCATGCCCATCCAACCCACACGCTTTAGCATCATCCTAGGCCTGCTGTTATTGTTGCCTTGGTTGGCCATAATGGCGCTAGGGGTGCGTTGGTTGTGGGAACACGGTTTGCTCTTCTATGGCTTAGGAGTATTAACAGCATCCTTCTTATTGCTGATCAATTTATTACGCTGGCGAATCAAAAAGACAAAAGCGCTCGTTTTCGAGCCGATGGCGATTCCTCCCAACCCAAATTGGCCGGATACCGCCCAACCAGCCTGGGCGGCAATTGAACAACTGGCGAAAGCCTGGTCGAACCGAACTGACCTCTTTACTGATCAAGGCACATTACTGAAAATGAGTAACGAAGTGCTGATTACCGTTGCACGACAATTTCACGCCGATTCTAAACACCCGATCATGGAATTTCCTTTACCTTACCTTCTCAAATTGATCATGTTAGTCTGTGAGGATATTCAGCACGAGGTTTTAGACAAAATACCCGGCAGTCATGCCGTCAGTGTCGGCGATTTGATCCGTTATAAAAAATGGTATGACAAGGTGTCCACGCTGAAAGAAACTTTAGATGCAGGTTATTTTTTCATCAATTGGCCCGGCGCTGCGTTAGGCAAAGTACGTAGCGCACTTCTAGGAAAAGGCCTGAATTTAGTGACTGATGAATTACGCTTTCGTCTGGCCAATGCCTATATTCACAAACTGGGTTATTACGCCATCCAACTTTATAGTGGCCAACTTACCCTGGATGCAATCGAACCGACCGAGACATTGACGCGCTACGCACAACAGGATCGAGACCAAGCTGAGCGAGTTGCAAAATCGGTGGAACCTTTGCGTATCCTTATTCTAGGACAGGTTAGCGCCGGTAAATCCAGCCTGATCAATGCCCTGTTTGGAGAAACCAAAAGCGCGGAAGGCCTGTTGCCCACCACACCCGAAATCACGCCCTATGTGCTGGAGCGTGACGGCTTGCAACAGGCCATTGTGCTGGACAGCCCAGGCTATGGCGGTTTGAAGCACGATAAGGTGCCCCTTGCGTTAAAGCAGGAATGGGCTAAAGTGGATGTGATATTGATGGTTTGTAATGCTGCGCAAGCTGCACGGCAGGCAGACGTCGAAGAGCTGGATGCTATCCAACGCTACTTTCGGGAAGAACGCCAAAACCAAGCCTTGCCAGTCATCCTCGCTGTAGCCACTCAAATTGACCGCCTGCGCCCTGTGCGGGAATGGCAACCGCCTTATAACATCCAAGACCCCAAACGCCCTAAGGAACACAGTATCCATCAGGCCTGTGAAGCTATCGCCCAGGACTTGACTTTGCCAATCGAACATATAGTCCCGGTTTGCATGGCGTCGGAACATACCGCCTACAATATAGAAGAGGGTCTCATCCCCTTGATTTATGACCAGCTCAACGAAGCCCATCGGGTGCGTTACTTACGCTGCTTACGCCACCAGCAGGACATTAGTTACTGGCAACACTGGAGGCAACAAGCCATCCAAGCCGGACAGCTTATCCTTAAGCTTGGCATGAAACCGTGAGTTTTTACTCCAACTTGTGGAGCCTAAATTCTGCCCATGCAATACCAATGATACTATTGATTCGGCCTTGTGAAGTATTAAGTTTCCGTTCGCCTTGAGCCTGTCGAAAGGCGGTGTGTGCTTCGACAAGCTCAGCACGAACGGTTCAGACATTAAAAGGCCGAATCTATAGATACCCTTCGTCCTGAGTCCTTCGATATATCCAGAAAAATCATGTCGAAGGACTCCACAGACCTTCCGAAATAACGTACTTTGGCATTCACACAGGAGAAAAACCCGATGAACACTCAACATCCTGATCTAAAAGACAGTCTTTTACATAAAATTGCAAGAAACCCTGCCCGTTTTTTTATTGCTGTCGCACTCATATTGCTGTTGTTTTTTGTCGTTGAAGCGGTTTCTGCGGATGAAGGCAAGCCTGGGTTGATTCGGACAACACTGTTGGAAAACCCCGTCGAACTCCCCAGCAAAAATATCAACGCCAAAGTTATTCGGGTAACCTTTCCGCCGCATTATAAAACCCCGTGGCATACCCATGAGGGCCCAGGCCCGCGTTATGTGGTGCGCGGTAAATTTGAAGTGACCGATAATGGAATGGTTAAAACATATTCCACCGGCGAAGTGTTCTGGGAAACGGGCAAGTTAATGGCGGTTGAAAATGTAGATACCAAAACAGCGGAGTTGATTATTTTTGAGATGGCCCCTTCCCGATAAGGACGGGACTTTGGAATTTCCTAAATTAAGTCTGAACTTTTCATCAGGCTTAAAACAACAGGGCGTTCTTTTCATTAAGCCAATTCTAATAGCTTGCAAGTTTCCAGCGTTTTTGTGCGACACAACTAGCCGTTTTACAGAGGAATCTATATGACCGATACCGCTATCCGCGAAACAGTGCAAGACTATTATGGGAAAGTCCTGCAATCCAGCCAGGACTTGAAGACCAGCGCCTGTTGCACCTTGGATGCCATGC
>NZ_AYLO01000145.1 GCF_000496735.2 Methyloglobulus morosus KoM1 | reverse complement strand
GCTAACTATTGATTCGGCCTTGTGAAGTATTAAGTTTCCGTTCGCCTTGAGCCTGTCGAAAGGCGGTATGTGCTTCGACAAGCTCAGCACGAACGGTTCAGACATTAAAAGGCCGAATCTATAAGAATTAACCATTACATCCGCTCATACTGAGCCTAGAGGAGAAAACCATGGTCAATACCAACCAAATTAAACCCGATATGCCCGTTGTATGTTCCGAAGACGGTCAGTTTGCCGTTGTCGGTAATGTTAATACTGAAATAGATAAAACCTAAAGGGGGTGAATTGCACGATAACAAGGAATCTATGGGGATTCCGCGAGTCGAATCATCACAGAAAATCTTTACTCATTTCTGGGGATTCAAATGGACACTTCAACACACAACCTGCACATGTTATTTTGTCAATTAGGTTTAGCTGACGAAGCAGGACAGATTAATGCGTTTATTGAATTGCACAGGCCGTTACCCAGCAATATTAACTTGGCTGAAGCAAATTTCTGGAACAAAGCACAGGCGGCGTTTCTGTCTGAAGCCATAGCAAATGATTCAGACTGGTGCGAATCCGTGGACAAGCTCGATTGTTTGTTGAGAGCACCCTAACCTTCTAAATTTGATACTAAATTTGCAATAATCAAGGTCAAGTATGTCATCTTCCTATCCTTCAATCGCAATCTTCTACGCATTTGCTGCAAATTTAGGTGTCGCAGCTGTCAAAGCCGGTGCTGCAATCTGGACAGGCTCAGGCTCTTTATTGGCAGAGGCGATTCACTCGTCTGCCGATTGTGGAAATCAGCTATTACTATTTATCGGCATGAAACGGTCTGAAAAAGAAGCGACCCGCAAACATCCGATGGGGGTTTGGGTGGAAAGCTTATATTTGGTCGATGGTGGTGGCTTTCATATTTTTTTCTGCGGGTAGTATATTTTCAGTTTATGAAGGCTGGCTACGCTATACCCATCCCCACACCGTGGAAAATGTGGATGTCGCATTGTTCGTCTTGATGGTTGCATTGGGTTTGGAATATCTTTCTCTTAGACGAGCGTTGGCGACAATTCAACATGAGAAAGGCAAACATTCACTGTGGCGTTTGCTCGCCCACTTCGGTCAGCACTTTGGCTGTCGTGTATTTTTCCAGGGATTGGGGCAGTTCAAAAAAACCGTGTGCGCCCGTGCCGCGTGCATGGACGATGCGCTCGGGAATACGCTCATGGTCGAAATGGGTTATTTTCTCGCGTAAGATAAAGTCTTCCAGTAGCGTAGTGCCCTTTAAATTCGCTTTTAGGGAGTTTTGGTTGTCGGAAATGGGCAAACCCTGATTGGTCGTCAGCACTAGTTGGTCGCCAGTGGCAGCCTGGTGCCACTCTCCGCCGCTGCCGACTGAAACTGTTGTTTCTGTTTGCACTGAATGTGATGGTTTCCCCTTGACGGAAAGGCCCGGTACTTTTGATTTGTTCATCATGAATCTCCAATTGATCTTACGTGACGGCTAATTGCCGTCGCTACGCTGGCGTTAATGAAGTTGTCATATTTGGGTTGGTTTTACCCTAACCGTGAAATCTCTTTTAGCGTCTGGATCGGTAACAAAACGCTCATACCAGATTCGATTCACAATGAAATAATGTGATGCCTTGATTGAGGGTTCGCGATCCAGCTATATGCCATACAACGAATCCGAGAGAAATCCATGTGTTAAGTCTGCTTGCACTTACAGTGCTTTAGGCAATGTCCATAACTTTTATGTCACGGGCAGGACCCCGCCCTCTGCTGCCCAAAGTTCCTCCGTGGAATTGCAGGACAATTGAAAACGGCCTTTCATCATCGGATTGTCATGACCGTACGTGGTGATCACCTCGAGCTTGCCGTCATCCTTCTGGATCCGCACCAGCCATACCCATCCCGACCCGAACAGCTTGGCACCCTCTTCTTCGAACTGGCTCTTGAACGCTTCAACACTGCCAAAGTCACGGTTGATGGCATCACGGAACAATCCTTTGGGTTCGGCAGATGCATCAGGCCGCATGGTTCGCCAAAAAAGGCTGTGATTAACATGTCCACCGGCATTGTGGTGAACCGCGACCTTAATTTCTTGAGGAAGTTTGTTGAGATTGCACAACAGCCATAATCCAAGGGCGGCAGTTGATGCTTTTTCGGGGTTGGGTCTTTGGAAGGCAATTTTTGGTAAGCACATTCATGAGTTTTGTTCCCAATAGTTAAGTTAGATAAATAGAAAATCAATCAGACCGAAACTGCCAATTTCTGCTGGCTGGATCCTTGTTATAACTAAAACCTGCGCCATTGGATACGGTCTGGGCGCTATTTTGCATTTGTCTACCATTGACGCTAACCTTATTCCATTGTGTTTTTTGCCATTCAGCCAAGCGTTTATCAGCTTCGTCGCTGTCGATCACATAGGCCTTTTGTGTTTTGCCATAAAAGTGTTCCCGTTTGCCTTCGAGCACGTCAATTTGGTCGTCGATAAACCAAATCCATTGGTCTTTGGTAGTATTCACAAGTTCTTTTAAATATTCTGAAATTCGATCCCAGGTCATTTTGTATACCTCTCAGTGGATGGTTACATGGCAATCGATATCGCCATGCACGGCCATAAGCAAACGACAGTAGCTCTGGTTCGATGCCATTTAGGTTGGAGAACCCTTAAGCTATGTGGGCTTTGTGCCGTGGTTTAGAGGATACTGGGATTCCTGCCTTAAGTCCGTCTGTTACCGCACATAGTAAAACCATTGGAATAATCAACCAGTGTTGAGGCGTTAGGCGATAACCGAATCAAGTTCCCCCATAAAGCTGTTGCCATAAGTACGCTAACGTACAGAGGCCAGGGGGCAATTGTGTTACCGTGACCATCAATAATGGCGGCATCCTCCTTAACAAGTTCCGATAGGGGGATGAGGGTCGTCCTAGATAAGCTGTCGGATTTCCTTACAACCTCACAGGAATACATAGAATGGCGTTTACCCAAGCCGTACCGGCAACCAACCGTCTGTTAGATGCGTTACACCATAAGGATCGCGAGCAGCTGCTCACCAATTGCGAACACATGGAGCTTAATATTGGCGAAGTGCTTTACCGCGCCGGGGCAGCCATCCCGCATGTTTACTTCCCGACCGGAGGTTTCATTTCCCTATTGGCACCTGTCGACAGCTCTAATTTGGAACTAGGTTTGGTCGGCAATGAAGGCGTGCTAGGAATTACCCTCATCCTGGGTGTCGATAGCGCACCATTTACCGCACTAGTCCAGGGCACGGGGACTGCACTGCGCATAACGACAGCGTCGTTTCTCCATATTCTTGAACAGAGTGCTGAATTACACCAAGTGTTGAAGCGTTACCTCTATGTATCGATGAGCCAGCTTGCGCAGTCGGCGGCCTGCACCCGCTTCCATTTGGTCGAAGGCCGCCTTGCCCGTTGGTTGTTGATGACCAAGGATCGGGCACATTCCGACCATATCCATATTACCCACGTGTTCCTGGCCTATATGTTGGGCGTCCGACGCGTCGGGGTCACCAAGGCGGCAAACTCACTACAGCAACAAAAGCTCATTAGCTACCAACGCGGGGACATCACGATTCTCGACCATGACGGCTTGGAAGCAGCTTCCTGTGGTTGCTATCAAGCCGATAAAGAAATCTACGAGCGTATCCTGGGTAGGGTGGGGCAGCCTAGCGTTGGCGCTATGACGGGATTTCGGACGCCTCCACCACTACAGACATCACGGGAGGTTGGGGATTGGCTGTTGAGACGGTTATGAACGACCCAGAAACGGGAGGCACCGATTCGGGGTGTCTACTGACCGCCACAGGAATATAGTGGTTTCCGACCACTTGCCCGGATGTTGAATCGAACCCTTTCCATCCCGCGCCTGGCAGGTAAACTTCTGACCAGGCATGTGTTGCGCCTTGGTTATGGGGAAGAGAAGGCGAGTATTGGTAACCGCTGACAAATCGCGATGCCAGACCCAATAAACGGCAGGCTTCTATGAACAAGGTCGCAAAATCGCGGCAAGAACCTGCGCGCCTGTTTAAAGTGTTTGCCGGTGTCTGAACGCCCGGTTCCTCGCGCTGTTGGTAGGTGAATCCAGTTGCGATTGCTTTATTGATCCATTCAAGTAGAAGGTAGGTCTCAACCACTTGGCCTACGCGCCAGAATTGTTGCAACCACGTAGTCAATATAGGTCGGTCTTGGTTAAAGTTGGTTGACAGATAAGGCCCTAAATCAATGCTCTCGGCGACATCGTATTGAAAAGGGAAAAAAACCGCATATTCCGCCACCAGAAAGTTTAGTGGCTGATCATCATAATGCTGGATCACGACGCGGCTGTCGATCAAAAGTTGGTTGCTCGGTTCGAGAAAGCTAGCCTGTGCAAGGGCGTTGTCGTGCACGTCGCGCTGCCATTGCAGTTGATGGGCTGGGGCAATGGTTAACTCAGCCGATTCGATCCGGATGTCATGCCCTTCTCGGGGACGCAATAACAAATTATGTGGCAACAGGGTGACGGCATCAGCGTATTGGTAGGTTGTTACATGCTTTATTTGTAGGCGGCGCATCGTTTTCACTCCTTAAATAATTCGATGGTGTTGGCGAAGCTTATCCATAGATTTGTACAATAGTAAAAACCGCACCTAATATCTGTGCGTTATCGTACAGACCTTTCCAGGGATTTGATAGCGTATACATATTAGCAACTTATAAATTTTCGGTGTGGATGAAGTTTTAACTCCCTAAATTGAGGCCGCTTACTCAAACAATATGACGTCAAACGTTAAGAGGCCAGGGCAATAAGCTATTTGTGACTAAAGAACGCCCGTGAATAATTCCTGCTTATACCGATAAAGGCAATTTCGGGCGAAGTATATTTAGCCAGTCCCTACAGAATTCGATGTACGAAACAATGGTTGCAAAATTACAAATCTAACGTTTAAGTTTTTTGTGGAGGTTGATACTCTCAGGCTTTTATGTGCGATAACGCACCGACCTCGGTTAGCTTTCAAATTAAAATATCTTTAAGGGTTGACGTTGCCCTAACCATATACCGGAGTGCGGCTCAAAGTCGAAATGACGTGGGTAGTTTTGGTCGTGCGTGTTTGTTTACCTTAGGAGTATCGTATGAATCACCCTGTCTACACTGAATATAACATGCAAGCTTGTATACAGGCATGTAACCATTGCCATCAAGTTTGCCTGCAAACTTCCATGAACCACTGCCTGAACATGGGCGAAAATCATGTTGACGCGGATCATTTTCGGCTGATGATGAGTTGTGCTGAAATCTGCCAGACTTCGGCCAATTTTCAGCTCATTAACTCCCATTTTCATCTACGTCTTTGTGAGCTCTGCGCTCAAGTCTGTGAGGCATGCGCTGTGGATTGTGAAACGATCGGTGGTATGGATGACTGTATCGCCGCCTGTAAAGCTTGCGCCGAAAGTTGTCGGCAAATGGCGAGCATGAGTGAAAGCCCTCCTATAACTGGATTCTATCCAGATTAAGTAGCCAATGCGTTTGTTGTTGTCCACGGCAGTTGCAATAGCCTTAACGGCATGAGGCGAGGTGGCACAGTTCCCGGTTGCGGCTGGTGTCGGTGAACATCCCCAACTGCCGCCGCCCAAAACGGCCTTAATTCCCACGGTAAACAAAGCTCCGAATTGGCTGGCCTAAACACGGAAAACCGTTGGCGGCGTTAGGTTTGACTGTAAACGCCTTTGCCGTTGGGCTCGATCACCCGCGTTGGCTTTTTGTGTTGCCCAACGGCGACGTATTGGTTGCCGAAACGAACGTGCCGCCGAGACCCGAGGATGGACAGGGTATTAAAGACTGGATATGGGATGGGCGATGGATAAGGCTGGTGCAGGTGTACTCAGCGCCAACCGCATCACCCTGTTGCGGCGATGGTGTAGCGGAAACCCGGACAGTGTTCATTGAGGGGCTAAACTCGCCTTTCGGGATGGCGCTGAAGGCGATGATTTTTATGTCGCCAACACGGATGCGATAGTAAGGTTTCCCTATTCCGAAGGCGAAACACGGATCGTACAGCCAGGGACGAAGGTGTTAGGCCTGCCAGCGGGACAGATTATAGATTCGGCCTTTTAATGTCTGAACCGTTCGTGCTGAGCTTGTCGAAGCACACACCGCCTTTCGACAGGGTCAAGGCGAACGGAAACTTAATACTTCACAAGGCCGAATCAATAGCGTCAAACCCAAGTGATGAATCCTAAATTCAGCCTGTATTAAGCTAATTTATGCGATAGTTTATTTTAACAAATTAACTTTCTAAGAAAGGGGGTTTTATATGTTCAAAATGATAAAAATCATCGTCCTTTATTTGATATTCTCCTCGGTTGCATTAGCTAGTCACCCTGGATTTTGGCGGCCATATAATCCCTATTATCCACCGGTCTTACCGATTGTTCCCCCACAGCTTGGTTATGTCATGCCTCCACCCGTGCATGGGTATCCAGGGGTAATGCCTTATTACAATTATGGCTATGGGAACTATTACGGCGGGTTTCAACCTCGTTTTCGTCCTGGTCACCACTTCTATCGAGGAGGTTGGGGAGGGGGCTTCCATGGTCATCGAGGGCATCACGGTCATTAATTCAATTTTTAACATTATTTATGAAGTTGAATCATAGGTATTCAAGATAACTCGGACGTGCGATAGCCCCGCTTTTAGAAAATACAGCAGTTCGATATACGATTAAAACGAACAAAGCGTTTACTGCATTCCGAAACATTTTATCTGCAACGAGGTCTCATTTTTGATTCTACTTTAATCATATCCTTATAGATGAGGCCTCCAAATGAATCCCGACACCATCAAAGAGCTTTTGCTTTATAGCCTTGTTTTCAACTGCGGTGCTCGTCATCTGGTCGGGCGTGTTTACCTTAGCCCACGACTGGATGTACCGCTTAAATTGTCGATGGTTCAAACTTTCAGTTGAAACCTTTGACGCACTTCATTACGCAGGCATGGCGGTTTATAAAATCGGAATCTTGCTTTTGAATTCGCACCGCTCATCGCTTTTTGGCTTGTCTTTTAGGGCAGCTTTTCACGCCACCGACAACTGGCGTCATACCAATTGAACTACAAATACACTACCAAAACCAAAACGCCGTCTTCACCTATATTTAGAGTGAAGCCTTGATGCGAGATTAATTCGATAATAGAGATTTTTTATTCTGAACTTTATAACACGGCAAAATCTAACTTCTGTAAAACACGTCATCATAATTGTAAGGAAGCGTTGTATATCTGTGTTTGTGCTGGGCAGTTAAGAAACCGAAGTATTTGCCGGAGAGTTATCATGAGCATTCAAATCGAACTGCAATCCACTATTGCCGAGCTGGTCGTCACGGGCAAAGGCATTCTTGCCGCTGATGAAAGCCATCCGACTATGGCCAAACGCTTTAAAGCGATTAACATAGAGTCCACAGAAGAAAGCCGCCGCGCCTATCGCTCGTTACTGCTGACTACGCCGGATTTAAATGAATTTATCAGTGGCGTTATCCTGTTTGAAGAAACGCTCGGACAACAGGCAGACAACGGTATGCCCCTTCCAAAAGTGGTGGCCGACCAGGGTATTGTTCCGGGCATCAAAGTTGATAAAGGCACCCTTCCCATGGCAAATGCGCCGGGTGATTTAATTACTCAAGGTTTGGATGGCTTGGCTGACCGTCTGGCAGGCTACAAGGAACAGGGGGCGCGATTCGCCAAATGGCGCGAAGTGTATTCAATCGGTGTCCACAACCCGACCCAGCTTGGCATAGAAGCCAATGCTGAGGTGTTGGCACGTTACGCGGCTATTTGCCAATCCCTGGGTATCGTACCTATAGTCGAACCGGAAGTATTGCTCGACGGAGACCACTCCATCGAGCGCTGCCTTGAAGTGACTGAAGCTGTGCAACATGCGGTATTTCACGCTTTGCATAGGCATCGAGTGGAACTGGAGTTTATCGTATTGAAAGCGAGCATGATTGTGCCGGGTAAGGACGCACAACGAAAAGCAGTCCCTGATGAAATTGCCGAAAAAACACTCAAGCAGTTACGGCGTTCTGTCCCTGCCGCTGTGCCAGGGATTAATTTTCTTTCGGGCGGACAAACACCTGAGGAAGCCACGGCAAACCTTAATGCCCTGAATGCACTGGCAGGCAATTCACCATGGCAATTGAGTTTTTCCTATGGTCGGGCATTGCAGCAACCCGTGTTGCAAACATGGCAAGGAAATCCTGAAAATATTAAGGCAGCGCAAACAGCGCTCTATAAACGAGCAAAGCTCAACGGTGCAGCCCGTTATGGAAATTATTCAGCAGGGATGGAAAAGGAATAAGGTCTCACGCTATTGATGCTTTAAGTGCCGTTCTATGCAAAACTTGAGGCAATACGTGTAATAACCCCAGCTTATCCACAAGCCTTGACCTTGAATCGAGGGCTTTTGGGAATCAGCTACACAGAAGGTTCTGAACAGCAGGGTTTTGTCGTTAGCGGTTTAAATGACGAGCCACCGTTCGAAACCTAGAATTAATTGGCGAAGCAGCTACGCGTATCTCAGTTGAAATCCGTCAAAGCAACCCGCACTATGACGCCTTAAGCGAATTCTCCAGTTCTGCGTTCGTCCGCTGCAATTGCCCCATTTGAAGCTTAAACCGCCATCATTTCCGTTTTATATCGCCCCAAACCCGTATTTTCCCCGGTTTGAGGTTATTGCGGGCGTAGTCATCCCACTGCCAACAAAGCCCCTGGGCTTGGTACAGGTTCGCCAAGGCCATCAGTGAAAACACCTGCGCCGCGTTCTTACCCAGCCCCTTGTAACGGGTCTTGCGGATAAACCAATATCCGGCCGCCCCTAGTCATTTTTCAACCGGTACGGGTAGTCAATTTTCAGCCGGTATCAACACATTGATTTGGTTTTTTACGGATCTGCCCATGAAAACAGGTGGTTTTTGCAAAAGTCTCCCAATATGCTAAAGGAACCTCTGAATAAGTTGATTCCACTCATGGTTCGACACACTCACCACGAACGGAATCAACGCCTTACCGTTCGTCCTGAGCTTGTCGAAGGACTTGTTCAGAGTTTCCTAAAAGGAATATGAACGCTTAATTTGCATGGTACCTGTTTTGCATCAGTTGCAACTCAAATTCATCCAAAGGTACCGGTCTGCTGAACAAATTGCCTTGAAAAAGATTGCACCCGTGTTTCTTAAGGAATGCACACTGATCTTCCGACTCAACCCCTTCGGCAACGCACTCGATACCAAGGTTTGTGGCCACGCCGATAATGGTTTGCACAATGATTGCATCGATTTCCTTCACCCCGATATTGCGCACAAAGGACTGGTCTATTTTCAACTGATCGATGGGCAATTTTGTCAGGTAATACAGGGACGCATAGCCGGTACCAAAGTCATCCATGGCAAAACGTACCCCAATTTCCCTGAGTTGATGCATTTTGACAATGGTGTCTTCAATGTCGTCGAGCACCAGGCTTTCCGTAAGTTCAAGCTTGAGCCTGCCGGGCTCAAGCTGATGACAGAATAGAGATTCACAAACTTGCTCGACGAAATCAGGCTGATGAAACTGGGCAGCGCTGATGTTGACGGCAAGCTGCAAATCATGAAAATCTGGATTGGTTTCCCATTCTTTGAGCTGGCCGCAAGCGGCTTCCAAAACCCAGTTACCTATAGGCAATATCAACCCCGTTTCCTCGGCCAGCGGGATGAATTCATCAGGCAAAACTACCCCGCGACCAGGATGCCGCCATCGGATCAAAACCTCAGCACTAAGAATTCGACCTACTTGGTCAATCTGCATCTGGTAATAGAGTAAGAATTGGTTTTCGGCCAATGCGCAACGCAGACCCCATTCCAATGATGCACGTATTTCCAACGTAGCCTGCATGGCGGGGTCAAAGAAACGGATGGAATTGCGTCCGGCCCGTTTAGCCTGATACATAGACATATCGGTATATTTAAGAAGTTCGTCCACCGTATTCTCATGGTTCCTAAACAAACAAACGCCCATGCTTGCAGTACAATGGTATTCGTATCCTCCTAGAGCATATGGCTGGTTGATGGCAGCAAGGATCTTATTGCCGATGGCATCCGTTTGACTAGCGGCTTGCAAGCCCACTTCACTTAGCTCATTCAGTATGACAACAAATTCATCGCCACTCAGCCGTGCCACCGTGTCTACCTCGCGGAGACACCCTTGTAGCCGTTTGGCTACCTCTATCAGCAATAGGTCCCCGATGTTATGGCCTTTTGTGTCATTGAGTATTTTGAAGTTGTCGATGTCGATAAACAGGACAGCACCGTGATTAGGATTGCGCCCAGAAATAGCGAGGGACTGTTGTAAGTGGTCGTAGAGCAGTCGGCGATTCGGCAAGTTAGTGAGAGGATCGTAGAAAGCTAGACGCGCCACCTCGTGTTCTGCTTGCTTGCGCGCAGTCTCGCGGGAAAAGTTGTCCAGTGCGAAGCTAATTTCCCTCGACATTTCACTCAGCAAGTCACGTGCTGCATAGTCGAAAGCATTGGTTTCATTGGCATATAGAATGAAAGCCCCGATAACAACACCGTTATGATGTAGAGGTAGCGATGCCGATGCCGATGCTTCCCAGCCAGTATGTACGACTTGATCATGCCAAGGTATAGTAATTGGGTCGTTGATAAAATCTTGGCACCAGTACGGTTGTTCAGTACGAATAGCGACACTGGTAGGGCCGTTTCCATAAGGGTTGTCGACATCCAGGGAAATATCGACATGTTGCAGGATTTCTGCACCTTCACCGAAATAGGCGGCAGGCCGTATCATGTGGGTGTCGGGGTCGATAAGGCCGATCCACGCCATCTTCATTCCGCCTAATTGTACCGCAGCGTGGCATATTTCCAGGAATAACTCATCTTGGTTGACGCAATGTACGATGGCATTGTTGCAACGGCTTAAAGCGGCATAAAGCTGCATTTGACGCTGGACTTTTGCTTCGGCGGCTTTACGCTCGGTAATATCACGGGCAATACCGAGAACTCCGATCAGTTTTCCAGCCTGGTCTGCTATCGGTGTCTTCAAGATTTCGAATAAGCCGCGATAACCGTCATCAGTGAAGGCAAGCCACTCCTCTTTGGCGATGGTTTTGCCAGCCAACATAGTATCGCGGTCGTTCTGGCGGATGCAATCGGCCCGCGTCTTTTCCACGAAGTCATAGTCCGTCTTACCGATAATTTCAGCCTCTTTGGCACCATAAAAATGTTCGAATTGCCGGTTGCAGGCCAGGTACACGCCTTCCGGGTCTTTTAACCAGATGAGGTCGGGAATCGTGTCCAGCAGGGTACGCAGATGTACATTTGCGATAATCAGGTCGTCCAGGCTCGCGCTGAGCCTTTTCTCG
>NZ_AYLO01000144.1 GCF_000496735.2 Methyloglobulus morosus KoM1 | reverse complement strand
AACCAACTCATCATCAGACAGTGAATGCTTTGCAAAATGTGGGCGTCCATGTAAGGTCTCAAGTGATGAAAAAATACAACAACCGTCCCCGGAAACCCTTATTTATACCCTTTTGGTACAAATCACCCTTCGGTCTTTTTTGCAGATACTTTGCGAAAGGCCGGATGATTATTAGGACTGCACTTCAGAGCTGAATCCGTTTTTTCGGATTAATCTGTTTTTTAATTCGTGCCTTTAAGATAAACGTATTTTTTTACCGTTTCTTGTTTTTCTTTTGAATAAAACCACATTTGAGAAATGCTGGTCAAGATTTGTAAGCCCATCGAGATGCCCATCAAAGCGCCACTGGCAACGACAACATAGGCAAAAGCAGGAATTGATTTCGTAATAAACCACGATAAGATATCCAATAACATCGCCACAAACGGAATGATCACAGCGACTCTTTTGACAAGGACATTCATATCGCAAAGGATAAAAATCTTACCTATAAAAAACAGGACGAACGCAATGCCGAACAAATGTATATGCGATACCCTAATCAAGGATGGCAAAGTTACCCCGCCGGCATGGGCAACCTCGGTCACACCGGAATAATGTGTCAGATTGGGCAGCGACGGATTAACGGCAGGAGAATGACATCCGATACAATCCCGGTTCAATATGGCGGCAATATGATCGTTGTATTCCTCTTCTGTAGCATTATTTTGTATCCATTTTAAGATCACATCCTTGTCGCTTTTATATTTTAAATTAGCCTCCATCGCCCCCTTAATTGCCGCACCTAAGCGGGTTTGGTCGGGAGAGCCGTGGTAATTGATCATCACATCATTGACGGATAAACCAGCCTTACCGTCGAGCCCTTGGTGGGTGTAGTACATATTCGCCAACGCAACGAGGTAACCGATTCCTATTGCCAATAGAAAACAGGTATTCAAAATTTTTTCGCTGACGGAAATATTTTTGAAGCGCCTATACGTATTGAAATGTATTTCTGTGGATTCGCCCATGATTTTTCCTCTAAAAAACACGCATAGCTATTTGCCTTAATAAAATTTAACCATGCGTTAAAACTTGACCATCCACTCGGTACGTAAGCCGTAAGCAATATCCTGGTTTTCTTGTCCGGCGACAAAAGAATCCAAGCGCAAGACATGGTGTGTTCCGAATGTATGTTGATAGCGGGCACCAACCCCAATGCCGCTTTCATCCCTATTGCTTTGGGTACTGGTACGACCCCCAATTTCAAAAATAAGCTGGCTATCGATGCCATCAAGAAACATCTGGTAACCGATTGCTGTGCCGATGGTATCGTCGATCGGTCGTCCAAGAGGCATCCCATAACGCCCCATACCTATAGGCGCATACAAGATCCCTAGGTTAGCTACCGGGCTACCTTGATCGGGACTACGAGCAGCCGACGTGAACCGATCTATGTCTAAAAACGTATTGAAATAAACGATGTTGTCAGTACTGGATAATGTATTAGACAGTTGGGATAGCAGAAGTACGCCGCTTCCCACCGTCTGCGACCCGTTACCTTCAGGTATGGACGCGTTGATTCGAAAAGTGCTGTTGAGCCAACTGAAACGTTGGGTCGATGCAGCCCCCACATACCAAGCATTTTTATCGTGGTCATCGTCAACATAAAGCAGATCCAGAGAGAGAGTATTGTTCAAGGCAGTATCAGCTTCAGCTTCAAAACCGAATAGATTTACGGAGTGTTCATGGTTGTTGTTTACAAGTGCGTTGTTGCCGCGATTGACGTTATTCCAGCCGTATAAACCCGTGATGCGGAGATTTGATATGCCATCAAATACGAGGGAATTACGGGTGATTCCGATCATATCGACGATGTCGTTCATGAGCATTCCGTCCTGAAGTTGTAAGCGTTGCCGACCAATGGAAAAGCCTACATCATAGGCATGGGAATCAGTTGGATCTAATCCTGGAAATATTTCTCCTAATTCGCCTTCAAAATAGAGCTTAGTCAATCTGGCGTTGAAATCGTCTTGCCAACCGTCTGTATTGTTGGGTTCGAAGTTGTAACCGCTATAGCCTCCGGCTTGACCATCAAGTGGACGCATGTAAAAAAAGACACGCTCTGTACCTGATAAATTGAGGTTACCGTTCAAATCTAAGCGATTCGCCCATTCGACGGTATTTCGATCACCGTTGTCGTAACTTTGTACAGCACTACGGAAAGTACCGAAAATTAAAAACCAGGGTTGGAGCATTTGGCTTGTCGGCGTTTTTACGCCAGGCTGGATAGTGCCGTTCCCCAAGAACGGGTCGCCGAGTTCAAGTAGCGGTCTTGGTCGCTCCACAGTTGTTGCGGGATAAGGTACAACTTTGTCCGATAACAGCAATGAGGCTTTGTCGTTCAACGCAGTACCAGTCGGTCGATGATAAAAATCAACAGAGGTACGTCCTTCGGAGATAGTTGTTTGGCCTGCTTGATAATGCGTAGACGATACGCTAGGCAACTTGTTTACCTGCTGGCTTTCTTGAGCCGCCTGCGACGGGCACACAAAGACTGTGAAAAGCGCTATCCAACAAGACGCCTCAAACAACGGCTTGATAGTGATTCTATTCAATGACAACATGACGTTCCCACAACACACGGTAAAGGTCAACCAACTTGTCGCCAACTGCACGCGTACTGAGCCCGTACTCAAAGCCTACGCCTGAAATGGCATTGATCAAATGTGGCGGTAGTTGCCCTGCCACGAGCTTGATATTCAAACGATAGGGCATTCTGCCAGTGAGGTATTTCGAATCAACATGATAACTCGCGCAACGATTACCATTGGCCTCGATACTTTTCTTTTGCAACCGAAGGTCGCGCAAGCCACCAAAAAGCAACGATGGTGCGTCTGATGGCCGCGTATAAATCAAAGGATTCAAGGAATAATTAGCCGGCAGCACCTGTTCGCGCYCCCCACCATGAATAGTACCTACCAAGATTGGGGAGCGCAGGTTAAAAAGCTGTTCGTCTCGAGGCAGACTGCCATTGTGTACATACAGAGAATGGATATCGCGGACATCTCCGTTGGGATCAAGGTCGCCGGAGCGAAATAATTCAGTCCCGTCGGCATCGATAACCGTGACTTGTAAAAAAACATTACGTTCAGCGATTAGTCCTGACGGCACGCTGTGTCCGTCGGTCAAGTTCCTGACCTCGATGTCGAACTTAAGGCCATTCGTTTTTTCAAGAATTTTGATGCCACCAAGCCCGTAACCATTGCGCATCAAGGTCGTAGCGGCAGTTCGGTTTTCATCCAATAACTTCAACTGTTGTTCGATAATTTCCCGTGCTGCTTTACGTTCTTCGGGGGCTGCCCAAATACCGGGAAACTTTGTGTCTTTGGGCACGTTGTTTTCAAATTGTTCAGTTCCCCAACCCGCTTCAACATCAAAGGTCAACCACTCCTCCGGTTTTGCAAACTCTTGCGCTTCCGGGTTGATGGGGAAGATACCGGGATGAACTATAGAACTGTCAGGGCCAGGGAACATATGGTTGGTTCGTCGGGCAGGCCGAGTTTTCTCACCGCGGACAATCGCCGCTGACGCATGTGGGTACTCGGAAGCAATTCCGGGGGTCGGTCCCATGTGACAACTTTGGCAGGTTTCACCGCGTTTAGCCGAAGGGGTCTGTTTGAACTCGCTAAACAAATCCTCGAACCGGATACCGTTAACGAGGCGCACGTCATGGCAACGACCGCAAAATCCCGGTTGCGAAACCTGCTCAAGTAAGCGTGCTTCTCTGTGGGTTTTAGGCGGGTTGTCCGAATAGGCATCAAGCACGTGCTTAAGTTCATCGCCTTTCCGTGGGCCGTAAATTGGGCTCGTGATGTCTCCCGATTCAAGAGGAAAACGTCCGGTAATCTTGCCGTATGCCTCAGGTACCCGGTGGCACACGACGCAGGTAATGCCTTCTAATGCGACTTTGGAACGATTGCTATTACTTGTGATAATAGGCTCACCGGTAAACATGCCAACTTCGGTGTGGCAACGCTCGCAGAAATCACCCAACGTTCCCTTGGTCAGTTTCACCAACGTCGCTTGGTAAGCCAAGAATGTAGGGCTTATCTGTGCGAACGCATGGCGCGAAACCGACCATTCTCGGTAAATTTCTTGATGGCAGGCACCACATTCTTGGGCAGAAGGAAATTCGGTTTTTTTGAACAATTCATCATGGGCTTGGTCACCGGTTTGATTCGCAACATCGCTCTTATTTGCATCTTGGGGCGTTGGTGATTGAGCCTTCTTGTGACCAAAGTCAGATCGGATATAGTTGACTACATGCCAGACCTCATCTTTAGACAACTCATTTTTGAAACCGGGCATTGGCACACGGCCTACCCTGATTTTGGTGTAAATGGCACCGTCAGACTGGCTTAAGATGTTCGCATCCGTTAAGTCGGCCACCTTTTTTCCCATATAAGTAGCCATCGGCCCATCGCCTTTGCCGGTTTCTCCGTGACATTGCAAGCATTCTCGCAAATACAATTTTTTGCCCGAAGCCAATGAATCAGTATCTGGCATAGTGACATTTTCAATCCGCGCAAGCCGTGGTGAAACGAGCCATTGATCGGAATTATTCTGCTCAGCAGCAATAGTTTGTGTAGACAGTATTAAAATAAATAAAACTATACTTGTAACTGCAATAAAATTTATTTTTACTGATTTATTCATCTTTATATACACATGAATATAAATTAGAAAATTTTCGTTTTAAATATACTTTTGGGAAACTTTTAAAAAGATCCAGAAAATACAAGGTATTTATATAATTTGGCATGCCTATTCACCAATTAACCACATCATTTATTTATAATAGCCCTTGCTAAACTGTTGGGTTAATATCCATCCCGGTTCAATGAAATAAATATAGGATTTTATCTAAGTATTCACGTGAAACTAATTTTAAAATTTGACCCAATCCCCGCCATGAGGTTTTGCACTTGTTCGAACAGTTCCTCTTTTGACCAAGTGACAAACCGCCGCCAGTGGTACTTCAGGTGCTTCCTGACGATCTCGATGGGGTTGAGTTCCGGGCTGTACGGCGGCAAGTGCATCAGCACCAGGCGGTGCTCGACCAACCATTCGTCCAATTTTTCGGGGTCGATGTGGTGATGGGTGCGGGCATTGTCCAGCACCACCAGCGTCAGCGGCATCCTTTCGCCGCGCCTTGCGATGCGGTCGACCAGGGCGACCACGGCATCGCGCCTGACGGGCTGGCCGTGCAGGTCGTGCCGGTGGCGTAGTCCAGTGCACCGACCACGTTGACCCGCGCCCTGGCAACGCCTGAGGTTGGCCTGTGCGGCCTTGAACCGGTCGGGGCAGCGTTTTTTTTCAACGACAGCCGCGTCCGGATAAAGGACAGCCCGCGTTTTTTCAGCCCGCTGGCCAGGCTGGACGGCGGGGCGTCTGGGTGGCGTTCGCGTAACGCTTGGTCAATCTGCGCCAAGGTGCAGGGCGCGGCGCGGGCGACGGCCTCGGCGGTGTCCAGCAGCACCGCCGTCAATTTCGCGGGCGCGCCGCCTTGATGCCCGTCCAGCAAGCCCACCAGCCCCTTGGCGTGCCACGCCTTCGCCCAATTGTAAGGCGTCGGCAGCGTGACCCCGAGGATGTCCGCCACCACGCGGGGCGGATGCCCCTTGCCGAGCGCCAGGATGCCCAGGGCACGGCGGCGGAAATCAGCATAGGGGTGGTGGTCGGCAAGTTCTTGCAAAGTCAGGCGCTCGGGTTCTGTAAGCTCAAGGGGCGGCAACATATAAAGTTAATGTGTCAGTTGAAAACCTTAAGCTTAGACTATGTTTTTAAAACAGTTAGATGTTTATACTTAGTTAATTTTTGTCATTAATATTGTGAACTTCATACCCGAAAAAAATACGTATTTTTCAAGATTTGTCGAAACCAAACTAGTCTCATAAAACAAAATTGTTGCAAATTGAGTAGGAAAACCATGCAAGGTTTTCCTACTACAAATACCCAGGTAATTGACTTTAATTTCTGGTCAATTAATTGTCATGGGAATGGGAATGATCATCTGAATGACCATGATGGCTCTCTTCATTGAAAAGACTAAGCGTCTTATTCCAAGCATTTTGACCAATAACACGACCCAACTTACGGGATTCCAAATCACCGTCTATAAAGTGGATACCGCCAAAACGTCTGGAAATACCTGCTTCGTCCGCTGCGTCGCTGAATGTTGCCCAATACAGGACTGTGTCATTTGTTGGGACTAAACCGGGTTCCACTCTTGATGAACCTTTTGCGATAGTGACGCTACCGCCAAAGTTGTCATTACCCGTAAACAGCTTTAATGTTTCCGCTGCGGCGGCACTAAAAACGCTATGTCCAGAAATGTATTCAGCGAATGGGGGGGTCACGACATTAGCCGCTTGATAAGGCTTCCAATCTGCGCCATCAACTGTCCCTTGCCAGGATTCAATTTGTTGCCCCGCATAGAGAAAATGAATCGCGGTAACAGGTCTTACATAATCAAAGAAACGTTTAGCGTCCCAACTTGCGATACTGGCATCGAACACTGCATTGGTCATAGCAAAGAACATTTTAACGTCTTGGTCTACCGTGTGGTGGTCACGGTCAGAAACGTATTCGGCAAATAATGTCCAATGACCTGGAGGAAGTTCTGAGGCAGGGCCATCCGCCCAGTATTCGGCGATGACTTTTTTCTCATCGGTTAATTTTGCGCTATACTCCAAAACTTGTTTTGCTTGCAGTTGATACCGCTCTGGATCTTTAAAATAGTCAGCAGGCTTTAGCAAAGTCTTACGGAACTGGTTACCTGATTTCATTGCGAAAGGAATAACATTTCCCCAATGCGGTGTAATGAACTTCTGAACATTACCGTTAATTTCCAATGGTTGCCAATGGTTGGGATTGTTAATAGCAGTCGGCGTGTTAACAGGGGAGTACCCCGTATAATCCGAATAGGCACCTGGATTCAGATCGCCTAATTGGTTGGAGCCGTCATGGTGGCGAAAATCTAATACGGCTTTAGCTGTAACATTGCCTATTCCAGCAGGCGTTGTCGTATCAGTGCTGTTATCGCTTGGGTTGTATCCGAGTGTTGTCATTAAAGCGTTAAAGCTGCTAACTTCAGTCGGGAAAAGGTCTGATAAACATTCGTGCGCGGCAAAACTTAGCGCTTTTTCTTTGTTTGTATTAGTACTCTCGTTGCTAGGGCGACGTAGGTTGTTGCCATAACGGGTGCCTTTGGCCTTTATGTCATAAGCTGCCCAGGCATCGTACATGCAAGTATGGGTTATCGCCAAAGCCCGTGCAACAATAGGTGGGCCTGGATGTGTAATGCGTATCGCTTCCAAAGCTGCTTCATTCCATTGGGTAACGACTGTATTGCCTGCCGCAAATACGGTAGGGCTTGTTGCTAACAATGCCGTTATTGATGCGGATAGCAATATATTTTTGCTGTTTTTATTACTCATAAATTATATTCCTACTAAATTAATATTTTTTATTAAAAAAAATGTGAAAACACTATAAACAAATTAAAAGGCTACTTTCGGAATAGCAAAAATCTTACACAAGGCAAAGATTTGTAAAGCTAAATACCAACAATAAAATATCAAAATATGCACCTGTTTTCTGTGAAAAATTAAATATTAATACTTTGAAATATTTACTTGTACACATAATTTTAAAGTAAATATCCGGCATTATTAAACTCAATAAATAATCGGAATATAAAGCTTACAAACCATCATTCAACTAACCTATAACCACTTCTTAAATAGCCAACGACATATACTTTTAAATAAAAAATATAGCTTAATTTTTGCATGTAAAAGCCCATAACTTCTATACCTAAGGCCAATATCTATTTATTGGAAGTTATAGACAAAAATTATTAAGCTACCGTTATACACTTGTATTATTATTCAATTAGTTATCGATCAAATGCTTCATTAATTAACCTAAAATTTGTCCAAACGGAGCTACTAGACACCCACCTTGTAGCGATGTCCATATTAAATATTATTACAAACAGTTGGAATACCGTTATTTGTAATTCTATTCTTCAATTTTGAAACAAAAATTTACATGAATATGACATCATAGATATGTGCGTCATAATATTGCCATCTTAACTATACAATATGCGTAACATTAGATTGTCCACTCAAGCTTTTAACTGTCATTTATGTGTAAATTTAGAAGCGCCTTTGCTAAATGAAATTACAAAACAATCTGAAGATCGCGTTGGTTAATCACGCGTAAAGGGATGGGACTTTCGAAGAATGTTTTATGAATAAGGACAATAGTATTATTGAGGTTTAGCTAAGGCGTGTCCCTATCGCTTTAGATTTTTGCCGCTTGCTTTTGGCAAAATGCCCAAAGCAAGCTATCCACAACTAATTTTTCAGATTTGATCAGAATCGGAAGAGTGAGTCTGCCGCATGGGATGAAACAGCCAACTCTTGCCGTTATTGGAGAAGAGAGCAATCAAGCATCAGCCATGACAACCCGTTTACGAAGAACTTCCAAATACACATCGGGTTCAGGCCGTACTCGGTAATTGTCAGTTTCGTGAACCCAAATAATTTTGCCATTTGCATCGGTAATTATCACGGTTGGCATTACGGTTTCACTATCATAGCCCATCATTTGCATGCCCATTGGCAAACCATGATTTTGGTCAATCCCTAATGTTCGGGCGGCTGCATTGCCTTCATCAGTTAAGAATTCGAATTCCACGCCATATTTTTTAGCCAGGGCCACCGTATTGGCGTGAGGTTGTGGAGAAATCAGGGCAACTCGTGCACCTAGCGCATCAAGATCTTTATATTTCGCCACCAGCTCTTTGACTTGAGCCACGCATAAAGGGCACCAATTGCCACGGTAAAAAATCAGGATGGTAGGTTTATCGGTTAACTGGCTTGATTGCAAAAGTGTACCGTTGGCATGTTTAACAGTAAAATTTGGCAAGGAAGAACCTACTTTGAGCCTTGGACTTGGCTTGCGTCCATAGTTTGAATACCAATAGACATACAATAAAAAACCGCCCCATCCAATTAACGCCAATATGGGAGCTAACGGGCCAATTGGCACAAATACGCTCACGCCTTGTCCGTGCCAAGCCCACGCAGCCATCCCGGTACCCATTGCACCCAAAAGATTGATGACCGGAAAATGTTTGCTAGTTCGTGCCGCGTTCTTAAACATCATTAGCCAGCCAATTAGCATCATCAGTGGTGCAGTAGCCAACAAGACACCGCCCCAGGCAATTATGTCAGCGCCATGAAAAATTCTCCATCCGGCATATCCGGCAATTCCCATCGCCACCATCATATAATTGCTAATAAATATTGATTTAAGTAGATTCATGGTTTTCTCCTCTTAGAGTTTATGTTTATTTTTCTTGCCATATATAATTTTCGAAAAACGGGTCAATTGAAGTGTTAAACACATGGTTTATATAATTGCTTATCGTTTTCACCGCGATTCCAAGAATTATTTCCAGGATTTGTTCCTCTTTGTACCCCGCTTGCAGGAACTCCCTCACTTCAGAATCGATTGGAAGGCCACGAGATTGCAAAAGCCTACGGGTAAAGTTTGAAAGCGCTGCAAGCTTTGGATCTTGGATAATTTCTCCGTTGCGGATGGCCATTACTACTTGGGCAGGCACATGTGACATTTTGTCTGCGATCATGGAATGAGCCGCTATGCAATAACCGCAGCCATTTTCTTTACTAATCGTTAAAAAGACGACTTCCTGCTCGACAGGGGTAAACCCAGAATGCTCCCTGAATTGGTTATATCCAGAGAAATAGGTTACAAGCGCACCCGGAGAGTTAGCCATATTTCCATAAAGATTTGGAATAAAGCCCAATTTTGAATGGGCAGTCTCCAATACCTCTTTCGCACCATCGGCTGCGTTCGCCAAGGTTTTTGGTTCTAAAGTTACGGTCGCTTTGTGCATCATTTGCTCCTCTTTTGCCTAAATATCGGCTACTATTTTGATGGTTATAAAAAATTACGTTTGTTCACAGCCGCACTAACATCAAGCCTTGATTTATTGAGCAGGAATAGACATTAACTCTAAGATTTTGGCGACGACAATTCTAGGCTGGTCTTCTTGCAAATAATGGCTCGATTCCTCAATTGGAACGATTCTTTCTGGAGGAATCTTTAAATCCCGTGCAAATTGGGAGGAAATTTTTTCAAAATTTAATACCTTGTCTTTCTTTCCCCACAAAAGGATCACAGGGCCTTGATATGCTTTTAAGATCGCTTGATAGCGTGGAAATTTCTTCACGATTGAGTCGAAATTTTCTGCTATCAAACGCATGGGCCGTGTCGTGCCTTCATGGATTGGCCACCAATATTGCGCTATATCTTCGTCAGTTAATTTCTCTGGAAAGGCCGAGAATTCGGACAAAAACTTTCGTGTCAGTGACGGCCCCATTAAGTTTCCCTCCATCATGCTACTCATGGTGCCACCCATCACACCTCCAAGCATTTTCATTTCTGACGGTGGATTAAATCCTTCCGAATAAGCTGTCGTATTTAAAATAAGAAGCCGTTCAAATCGTTCAGGATGAAGCCCCATCATTTCCCAAGCGACTACGCCGCCTAAGTCATGGACAACGAAATTAGCTTTGGCTATTTTTAAATGGTTCATCAACGCAAATGTTCGTCTGGCATGCGCTTCGAATGCATAAGATGTTGGGTTGTCAGGTTTATCACTCGCACCAAACCCCAGTAAATCTGGTGCTACCACCCTGAATCCCTTATTGACCAAAGGGTCGATAATATTTCTATACAAATAAGAAGAAGAAGGAAGGCCATGAAGCAATACGATCACTTGGGCATTTTGAGGGCCTTTATCGGTATAAGAAAGTCGGTCGCCATCCACTTCAAAATAAGATAAAGAATTTCTGCGATCCTCAACTGATTTTGGAATTGAAGAACAACCGTCAATTACAAAAAACATTAAAGCTATTAAAATAAGTCTAATTTTCATCCTTAATATCCTGTTAACACTTAAATAAAATAAATTGCATTTTCTTTAAAATACGGCTTAATGTTTTTTTATCAGCCCATAAAATATATATCTTTGGGGAAATTATCATTCCAACCGTACTGGTTCATTCAGCGTTGCCGCCTTATTTCGATTAAATAACATCATGGCGAATAAGGGCACGGGCAGCGTTGCGACTTATTGCGCGGATTTACTTATGTGGCGGTATCTTATGCGCATCGAAAATGATTTGGAATATGTATAATTGCTTCATAGGTATGCAAAAATGAAACACTTTTGGATCGACCAAGGCGACTTTTTTTTATTGCACACCAGATTTTTTCAACGACAAGCAACTATACGTAATGGCTAACTTAAATTGGGATGATGTTAAATATTTTTTAGCCTTAAGCCGTTTCGGCTCCGTTCGTGCTGCCAGTGAAAAACTTGAAGTCAGCCATTCGACGATTGCGCGGCATGTTGAATCGCTGGAAAATTATTTAGGCGCACGATTATTTGATCGGTCGTCTATTGGTTATGCGATCACCTCGGTGGGTGAAGAGGTGTTAGGTATAGCCGAACAAATAGAAGAGGATATGCTTAGTCTGGAGCGGCGCATCGTTGGTCAAGACCAAAAACTCAGTGGCGTTATTCGAGTTACAATGGGCGATGCCCTGAGCACGCATTTACTTATGCCACATTTTGTTGAGTTCTGCACAATCTACCCCGATATTACCCTTGAAGCCGTTATAACCTACGAACGACTTGACATAGGCAGACGTGAAGCCGACGTTGCGTTGCGATTTACGAAAAATCCACCCGATAATCTTATAGGCAAGCGACTAGTCAACATTTATCATTCTATTTACGCATCAGAAGAATATTTAATGAAGCACGATTTAGAAAATGGCTCAACAGCCCGATGGATTAGCTATGTTGGTGATTCAGGCTTTCCTGATTGGGTTAAAAAAACAGATTATCCACATTTGCCACTTCAGGGAATTTTTAAAAGCATGCTGCTTCAACTTGAAGCGACAAAAGCGGGCATGGGCATATGCAAGCTCCCATGTTTTCTAGGGGACGCGGAGCCTGCTTTAAGACGCGTACCTCCAGGTGAAGCAAGTCCGGCTTATGATCTTTGGTTATTGACACACACGGATATGCGTAAGACAGCAAGAATACGGATTTTTTCTAAATTTCTGACTGAGGCCATCCTTAGCCATCGGGAGTTGATTGAGGGCGAAAAAACACAATCTTTTTGATTACATTTCGTCGTTCTTTTTATCAACTTCGTTATTTAGCCGTTAGCGAGGGCCATATGGTCGAACCTTATACAGCAATCTATGTTACAGGTATGAATAATCTCAATATTTTCACGAACCGGGCCCAGATATGCTTGGTATATAAATTTGTCAATGCTAACCGGCTTTCGGTAATCGCTATCCCATAGCCAACATC
>NZ_AYLO01000143.1 GCF_000496735.2 Methyloglobulus morosus KoM1 | reverse complement strand
CGATAATATTAAGTGTGGTTTTGCTGAAATCTACTATTGGAGTAACAATCCATTCACTGTACAAACATGGATTCATGCAGCATTTGAACGAAGAAACAAGATTAATCCTAACAATTCATATCCAAGCTTTGTGAATAACCGTTTTGGTGAAAGGTGGCAATAATGAAATGGCGTAACTGGTTAGAAAATTGGGATATGACATCCTTAAAGATAAGCACCCCATTTCTTGAGATGGAGTGGAGGCCACAAGATGAAGACAAGGCAGCAGCATGGGAGCTATACATCGAATTGTTGACCCGAATTGCCACGCAACCGCTTGATCCAACTCATGGCGACGAAAAGACAGCTTTAGATAGTGTCTACTCCTTATTCGAAATAACCCGGCAAGTATTGAAAAATAATTCGAGAAAATGTACTGAATTTACCAAAATTGCAATAGTAGTTTTAAATCAAGTTATTCGACCATTTACCGCCAAATGGCATGGCCTTTCTACACTGGGAGCATTTAATGACTCAACAAGGCGTAAAGAGTTTAGGGTTGAATTGGAAATGTTACAAATAATACTACGAAAATATACGAAAATGCTCGCAGATATGGCTGGGGTAGAAGACCTAACTACATTAGAGGATTAAGAAAACCTAGTTTCAAAATGCTAAATAAACCCTACTCCCAATCCTGCGAAAACAACAAAGCTCCCATCTTAGCGGTCATCCGTGAAGCATTCAGCCAACCTGTCACTGTTTGGGAAATCGGCAGCGGTACGGGGCAACATGCGTGTTATTTTGCCAGCGAGCTTCCGCACCTTATCTGGCAACCTACTGACGTGGCGGAGAACCTCCCCGGCATCAACGCATGGCGGGATGAGGCGCAATTGGCTAACCTTAACCAGCCCATAGCCATCGATGTGGCCAGTACAATTTGGCCGTGCGACGGAATGGATGCGGTGTTTACCGCCAACACCTTGCACATTATGAGTTGGCCTTATGTTGAAGTGCTGTTTGAGCGTTTCCAAGCTTACCTCAAGCCATTGGCGACGGTTTGTATTTACGGCCCTTTTAACTACAACGGCAACTATACCAGCGACAGCAACGCCAATTTCGACCAATGGTTGCTTAACCGCGATCCATTGAGCGGTATCCGGGATTTTGAAGCGGTGATGGCGTTAGCTGAACGTGCGGGGCTTAGCTTATTGAAAGATAATGCAATGCCAGCTAATAATCGGTTGTTGGTTTTGCAAAGCTTCACGTAATGCAAATATAGCGTAACTTAAGCCAACGCTTGGAGGCCTCTATGAATGATCTAATAGGCAATACTTTAGATAAAGCTTCGAACTTACTAAAGCAAAACGAAAATGATATTTCAAAACTTTCCGAACCTGTTGCGACATTTTTAATTGTACACGGTGCTCAGGGAATAATAGATAATGGTAGTTATGAATATTTTTTTGGGTGTGATTGGCCAGGCAAGCCTAACTATGAGGTTTTTGTTGATGCTTACAAGCGAATTGGTTGTACGGATCAAGCTAATGAGTTCCAAAGAGTAGTTAATACATTTCCATTTAGCGAACCTCACCTGCACTTAAGTCTACGCAAAGATTATATTGCAACTCATTATAATGAAGACAATTATGAAGTTGGTGAATGGAGAAATGATCTTTGCGGGGATGAATCTGTATGGGAAAAGCTAGAAGAATATATTTCTTTACATAGTGAGTATTTTTCATAATTCTAAACATATAGTTATAATAATCATTAAATTTCAGCGCTTTCCAACATCGGCACGACCCAATACTGAATCCCCGCCCCGGCAAACTCTTCCTGCAACCGCTTCAACAAAAGCCCAGCTCCAGCTTCATCAATATGAATCTGAAAACAGATTTGTTTTTGCTGCCCGCTGACTTGTTCCGCCAGGGACAGGCCTTTGTTTTCGTGATGATGGATGTTGACGGGAAAGCTGGTGAAGCCGTGTTCGGATTCCAGGGTCAACAGGCAATCGACGACAGTTTCTTCCAGGGCGGATGGGGCGTTCAGGATCACCAGACGGTCTTTGTTCATTGGGTTTGCTCCTTTGCCAAACCGAAGCGCTTAAATAGGATGGGCAATAAGAATAAGGTCAGGAAGGTGGAAGACACCAGCCCACCTATCACCACGATAGCCAATGGCCGCTGGATTTCCGAGCCGGGACCGGTGGCGAACAATAAGGGGATCAGGCCAAAGGCGGCAATGCTGGCGGTCATCATCACCGGGCGTAATCGCCGGGCAGATCCAAGGACGACGACTTTAGCTATGTCCATGCCAGTGACCAGCAATTGGTTGAAATAGCTGACCATGACCACCCCGTTCAAAACGGCAATTCCTAGCAACGCAATAAAACCGACCGAAGCGGGGACGGACAGGTATTCACCGGACAGCCACAAGGCAAATACGCCACCGATCATGGCTAAGGGAATATTAGAAAGCACCAGCAATGCCTGCCGCATGGATCCGAATGTTGAAAACAGTAATAGGAATATGAGCCCCAACGATACGGGAATCACTATTGATAAGGTTGCTGCCGCCCGTTGTTGATTCTCGAACTGGCCGCCAAAAGCAACGGTATAACCTGTAGGCAGTTTGATTTTTTCGGCTATGGACTGTTTGGCTTCCTCGACAAAACCGACCAGGTCCCGATCCTGGACATTGCTACTGATAACTACAAAGCGCTGTCCCTTTTCTCGTTCGATTGATACGACACCTTCGATTTTTTTGATGGCGGCAACAGCGGTTATCGGCACATGTGCGCCATTCGACAGGGTGATTTGCAGGTTATTAAAGTCAGCGATAGTGCTGTTGCCGCGTAAGATGAGCGGGGTGCGCTTAATGCCTTCTTGCACAATGCCAAGGTTCAACCCTTCTATCTGGCTACGTAGCAGGGTTTGTATGCTGTTACTGTCCAAGCCCAGCCGTCCCGCTGCAGATCGATCGACGACCAACTGTAAAAACTGCATCCCTTCGTTTTCCCGCGTAAAGACATCGGAGGAGCCATTTATGCCTTTTAATACAGCTACGATTTCCGCGGCCTTTTCATTTAATACCGCGAGATCCGGCCCGAACAGTTTAACCGCCACATCGCCGCGTGTCCCCGTCAACATTTCAGAGACACGCATTTCAATGGGTTGGGTAAATTTAAAGGCTATGCCGGGCGTTTCCCCCATGATTTTGCGGATTTCTTCAATCAACGCTTCCTTGCTGTGCATCCGCCATTCATCTTTCGGCTTCAATATCAAAAAAGTATCCGTATCATTTAAGCCCATGGGATCCAAGCCCAGTTCATCAGAACCGACGCGGGCGACAATACTGGTGATTTCGGGAATGTGTTTCAGCAAGTTTTTTTGCACCTGACCATCCAATGCCACGGATTGATCCAACGTAATAGACGGCAGCTTTTCTAGCTGTACGATAATATCGCCTTCGTCCATTGTCGGCATGAAGGTGCTCCCAATGCGGGTAAACACTAAGGCGGTAATGACCAGTAGCCCGCCCGTTATCGTAAAAATCTTTTTGCTGTTCTCCAGGCACCATAACAGCGCGGGTTGGTAGAGGCTTGATAATTTACGCGGTAGCCAAGGGTCTTCATGGGCGACTTCCTTGAGCAGGAACGAAGCCAATACCGGAATGACGCTGAGCGACAAAATCAGTGATCCACCCAACGCAAACACGATGGTCAAGGCAACGGGACTAAACAGTTTGCCTTCCAAGCCTTGCAAGGTTAGCAAAGGCAAGAATACGATAATGATAATAATGATGCCTGATGTTACCGGAACGGCCACTTCGCGGGTTGCCCGGTATATGACATGCAAGCGCGGCAAGCGTCCGGATTTTTCCTTGTGCGCCAAGTGGGTGATGATATTTTCGACCACGACTACCGCCGCATCGACCAGCATACCAATTGCAATGGCCAAACCGCCCAGGCTCATCAGGTTTGCGGACATGCCGGCAAATTTCATCAGTATGAAAGTGACCATGGCTGCCATAGGCAACGCCAGGGCGACGGTAAGTGCAGCACGTAAGTCGCCCAAAAACAAGATGAGCAGGATCACAACCAGCACGATGGCCTCCATCAGTGCATGGAAGACCGTCTCGACGGCTTTGTCCACCAGATGACCGCGATTATAAAAAACTTCTAGCTTTACGCCTTCAGGAAAACTGGGGGTGATTTCTGCCAGCTTCTGTTCAATGCCTTTAATGGTTTGCCTAGCATTTGCACCACGCAGGCTCAACACCAAGCCCGTCACCGCTTCACCTTTGCCGTCTTTGCTTACTGCACCGTAGCGGGTCAGTGGGCCGATAGCCACATCGGCAATATCGCCGACGGTAATCGACATGCCTTGGTTGCTTTCGACCACAATAGCCTTAACGTCGTCCAGGGTCTTGATGCGGCCTTCGGCACGGACAATCAAGGTTTCGTCGCCTTCGGTCATGCGCCCTGCGCCGTCGTTACGGTTATTCTTTTCCAACGCACTGATTAACTTGTCGACACCAATCCCACGCGCCGCCAAACGGGCGTTATCGGGTGTCACGACAAAACTCCTGACCAAGCCGCCCAAGGAGTTTACATCCGCAACTCCTGGCACAGTCCTAAGCGCAGGGCGGATGACCCAATCGAGCAAGTCGCGCTTTTCCATCAGGCTTAGGTCACCGCCTTGGATGGAGAACATAAACATTTCGCCCAACGGTGTCGTCATCGGCGCAATGCCACCGGTCACACCAGACGGCAAATCACCCCACAGCGTATTCAAGCGTTCGGCGATCTGCTGCCGCGCCCAGTAAATATCCGTGCCTTCTTCAAAATCGACGGTGATGTCAGTCAACGCATACTTAGCAATTGAGCGCAACATGGTCTGGTGTGGAATACCCAGTAAATTGATTTCAATGGGTGTGGTAATCCTGGCTTCCACCTCTTCAGGTGTCATGCCGGGGGCTTTTACGATGATTTTTACTTGCGTGGGCGAAACCTCGGGGAACGCATCAATCGGGATATTTTTGAACGCAACAATTCCCCCGCCTGCCAGCAAAAAGACGGCCAACAAGGTGAGTATACGTTGGCTGAGCGCAAAGCGTATTAAGCCTGCCATTATTCAGTATTCCCTAAGCCGAGCATTGTCGCTTTGATTGCCGATGCGTTGTTGATGGCGATGTCCTCGTCACCTGTAAAATTGCCGGTAATCACCGAGCCACCCGCTTGCTTTCCTAAAATGGTGACTTGGATTGCCTTGAAACCGTCTTTTTCCCGAATAAAGACGTAGGTTTTTCCTTCATGATGGGCAATGGCGACATCAGGTAGTTGGTACGTGACGGCATCGCTCGCTTGCAAATGTTGAATGTTCACCTTTTGCCCGACTCGTACTGCCGACGGGTTGGTTTTGATGACCGCCCGAGCCAAGACAGTTTGGTTTTCTGGGTTGACGCTTTGACCCAACACATTGATTTCTGCTTCGGTCAAACTGCCTTCCACTTGCACTTTATCGCCTATTTTCACGTCGTCGATGTGATCTTGAGGAATATTGATTTCCAGCCAAAGCTCATCCAGGTTGGCGATGCGATATAGGGGGGACAAAGGGTCTACGTGCGTACCTGAAACTGCCATGCGTTCAATGACCCGACCTGAAATGGGCGACCTGATGCTGACCTGGCTGGCTAATTGGCCTGTGCTATCGAGTTGCTTGATCTCGATGGCAGGCATTCCGGCAATTTGCAGCAGTTGCCTTGCCTGATTGACCTCGATTGTCGATGCGTTATATCGGCTAAACGATTCTTGTTCGCCGCGGCCTGAAATCACGCCTTCTTTGCGCAATGTCTTATCCCGGTTGTAGGTCGCAGATGCGAGTTTTAATGCACCGACTGCCTTAAGGTAATTGCTTTGTAAGGCCAGTAAATCAGGGCTGTTAATCAGTCCCAATACTTCGCCTTTGGCGACTTTATCACCGACAGAAGCGTTCATTTTGACGATCAATCCCGCTTGTGTCGTGCTCACGATAAACTCATGTGAAGGCGGGACGATGACCTTTGCGGGGGCAGTGAACAGGGGAACACGGCTAACCGGTTCCAGTTTACCCATTTTGATACCCAGATTATCGACCTGTTGTTGCGATAACGCTATGAAATGGCTATTGTCTGCCCTGGAGATAGGGCTAAGGGCAAGCAACCCTAACAGGGTAATTATCTTTAGCCGTCTCATGGCAGCACTCCTACTGCTTGGTTATAGAGCGCAATGTCGCGATCCAGTATGATCGCCCTTTCTTTGGCATTCAGTATGGCTTGCTGCGCCCTGGATTGCACTTTCAACAAATCCATCAGGTTAATCTCGCCCACGGAAAAACTCAGTTCCATCATGCCCAAATGTTCCTCCGCAACGCGCTTAAGTTCTTTGGCAATTTCCAGTTCGGCTTCATTTACTTCCATATTGTGTTCCGCTTCATGATGGGCAAGTTCTAAATCTCGGTAGAGCTGTTCTCTGTCGGTAATTAACCTGTTCAGTTCGACGTTTAGGGCGGCAACATGCGGTGCGTAGTACGCATCGCCGCCAAAAGGGATGTTTACACCAATATTAAAACTTTCGGTGTTGTTACTGCGTTGATCATTGTTGCTGGGGCGGTCGCTGTTGACGCCAACGACCACTTGGGTTTGCCCGGAATTTTGTAAATTGAACGCGTTGATTTCGGCTTGCTTACGTTCGATCTGGCTATTCATGGCGACGAAAGTCGGATGATTGAATTCAATTTTTTTTATGGCGGCCAGTTTTTCGTGGTAACTGCCTGGGATTTTGTTTTGCTGGGTAATGCTTGAATACCGCTTGCGGGCATGCATCAGTTCGGCTTCGACTTGGGTGAGCACGGATAGCTTTTGCAGCAACTCCGTTTGCGCCAGCAACACGTCGGAACGCGGGAGGTCGCCCAAATCCACCCGTCGCTCGACTTTTGCCAGCAACTTTTCAAATATATCAATTTCGGCGCGCGCTTGTTGGTAACGGACTTGTTGCAATTCCATATCCCATAACGCCCCCCTGACCAACCCGGCAACCCGAAGTTTGGTCGCCGCCGTCAACAGTTCTGCGCTGTTTTCGGCCTTAATGCCATATTTTTGCTCGGCTTCGCGTTGGCCCAAATTCCACAACGGCACAGCGATGGACGCATCAACGTAATGCACCGTTCCGCTGGTCACTTCCTGGTAACGTAAGCCTGCTTCCATAGGCCCGTACGTCCATTTTTCACCCCGTTGGCGAATCGTTAAGGCTTCTTCTTCCAGTGCCTTCAACCAAGCCATATCTGGAAATTTTTCCATAGTCAAATCAACTATATGAGATAAAGTCAGGGAATTATCGGTCTCAATCGGGTCGTTATGGGCAACGATGGGTTTAGTCTCAGCAAGCGCAAATGATGCGGCCAGCAAGAAAACCATCAGCACCTTGAAGAAAAGGTTCAAAACAAACATAACAAGCTCAATGCGGGAAACCGCTTATATAATCGAAAAGCAACAGTCCTTGCGGGACTGAATAAAACGGAGCTTATTGGGCAGGAGGGGCACGGGAGGGATGTGTGGAAGGAAATCTTCGGAAAACGAACGGCTGGCGTTGCGGAGAAAAATTACTGTCGTACTTGGGTAAAGCCGCTATCCGTAATTGATCGGACGGTAACAGTACATAGCTAGGGTCAGCGCTTTCGATAAAGATATCCTGAGGATTCTTGATGCCTGCATCAACCACAATCAGCAAACCGTCAGAATCCCAATCAACGTCGACAGATTGGATAACTGGCGTATTTTGGGCCGCACGATACGATTCAAGGCCGGGGATATGCAAGCCGTGGTTGAAGCTGTTGCTCCCGGTATGTGCATGCACCAACGGTGCAAAAAGTTGCAACAGCGCAAGCACTATAATGAAAGATTGTCGAATAACAGGTAACATAGGCAAATGTT
>NZ_AYLO01000142.1 GCF_000496735.2 Methyloglobulus morosus KoM1 | reverse complement strand
ATATTGCAACAAAATAAATATCGCCCAACAAGAAACACTATCAAGCTGAAACTGGACCACTTAGGTTTATTGATTTCCGGCGAGTGGGCGAAGAATAACCAGACACGCCTTATTAATACACGCCATGTCTCTGTTTGGGTTAAGGCACTGCTTAAATCAGTGGATCATGATGAAACCCTGCAAATTATTGGTCGAGTGTCTGCTGATGTTAACAGTTTATTGACACATAACATCGCTCACGATGCCATCACCGTTGATCGCTACTATGCCTTAGATGACGAAGCACAGTTTTAATTTGTGCTTTTCATCGATTAAAATGACGCATGGATACATCAATCGAAATCAAATTAATCCCAAACGATAAACTGATCTCAATCATCCCCCTCATCAAAAAGCTTAACCCAACCATTCCTGAAACCACGCTTAACATCCGGCTAGAAGAAATGATTGCCCAAGGCTATCAATGCGCTGGCTTGTATAAGGAGAACAAGCTGATCGGCATTTGCGGGCTGTGGATCATGACCAAATTTTATGTCGGCAAGCACATCGAGCCGGATAATGTCTTTATCTTGCCCGAATACCGCAAGCAAGGCTTAGGTAAGCGCTTGCTGCAATGGGTTTATGATTACGGCCTATTTCAGGATTGTATCGCCAGCGAACTCAACTGTTATGTCAGCAATGAAACGGGCAATACCTTTTGGGAACAAGAAGGCTTTGAGAAAATAGGTTATCATTATCAGAAACCACTTGAATAGCCTTGAAAACCAAAGCCAAAAATGCGATTAAAAATAGAACCTTGCAACACCTTACCCACCGACATCAAGCTGCATCAGGTTTCCAGTATCCTTGAAATCCACTTTGATAATGGTCAAGCCTTTAATTTGCCGTGCGAATACCTGCGCGTCTATACGCCGTCGGCAGAAGCGTTGGGCCACGGCCCTGGGCAGGAAATCCTCCAGGTCGATAAAGAAAATGTTACGATTAACGAGATAAAGCCCATTGGTAATTACGCCATCGCCTTTGTTTTTAGCGATGGGCATAACACAGGTATTTACAGTTGGGATCTGCTTTACAAGCTCGGTGCGGAGTATCCAACCTTATGGGCAGATTACCTGCACAGGCTTGAATTGGCAGGACATCGACGAAATCCATAGATAACGGTATATATCATGACAGAAAACACCACCCATTTCGGCTTTAAACGGGTCGCTGCCGAAGAAAAAGCCGGCTTGGTACGCGGCGTATTTGATTCGGTTGCGGAACATTACGACATCATGAACGACCTGATGTCGATGGGCATCCATCGCATATGGAAACGCATTGCCGTGCAGTTGAGCAATGTCCGCAAAGGCGAGCAAGTGCTGGATTTGGCAGGAGGCACGGGCGACCTCACGACCTTGTTCGAGCAACGGGTAGGCGATGAGGGCAATGTCGTCCTAGCCGACATCAACGCCCAGATGTTACGCACGGGCCGTAACCGCCTGATTGATCGCGGCTTGGTCGGCAACGTGCAGTACACCCAGGTCAATGCCGAATGCCTGCCTTTTGCCGATGGCTCCTTCGATTGTGTGTGCATTGCGTTTGGCTTACGCAACGTCACCGACAAGGATGCGGCCTTGCGCTCCATGTATCGCGTATTGAAACCCGGCGGACGCGCCATCGTCCTGGAGTTCTCCCATCCCATCGACCCGGTCACCGAGAAAGTTTATGATTTCTACTCGTTTAATCTGCTGCCAAAAATCGGCAAGTGGGTAGCGAAAGATGAAGACAGCTACCGCTATCTGGCCGAATCCATCCGTATGCACCCCAAGCAGGGTGAACTGAAAGCCATGATGGAAACGGCGGGGTTTGAGCGCTGTGAATATTTCAATATGACACAGGGGATTGTGGCGGTGCATCGGGGTTATAAGCTCTAGCTAAATACCAGAATGGATGGTCTTTTAGAATTGCTTGCTTTATTAGCCGCATGGCGAGTCGCTGCTTGCTTCGCTGGCTCAATAACTCTAGCAATATTATTATCAAATTCTTTTGAAAACTTTACTGCGGGTTATTGCATTATCTTAGTTTTCATTGGAATAGGATTTGGTATTTTTTGGCAAGATCGTGCAGATGTTGAAAGATCGAAAAAATAAAGCATCATGTATATCCCAAAACATTTTGAAGTGACAGATGTTACGACGCTACATGAATTGATTCATGATTATCCTTTGGCCACTTTGGTAACGATGTCAGCAGATGGCATAAACGCAAACCATATTCCGATGCACCTTACCGATACACCTGAACCTTACGGAACTTTACGAGGGCATGTGGCACGGGCAAATCCGTTACTTGGTGAAATTGGTAGCGACATACAATCACTCGTTATTTTTCACGGGCCGAATGCTTATATTACGCCCTCCTGGTATGAAACAAAGAAAGAACACGGAAAAGTAGTACCTACATGGAATTATGCTGTCGCCCATGCTTACGGTATTTTACAGATTGTCGATAAACCCGAATGGTTACGCGCTCAACTCGAAACGCTTACCGATCAAAATGAGTCACAATTTTCAGAACCTTGGGCTATAGCTGATGCACCCACAGAGTTTACCGAAAAATTGCTGGAATCTATCGTTGGAATTGAAATGAAAATCACTAAACTTGTTGGTAAATGGAAAGTAAGCCAAAACCAACCTCCGCAAAATCGAGAAAGCGTAATAGACGGGTTAAATAAAGACAAACAATTAGGTGCGTCGAAAATGGCGGAACTCGTCAAAGAATCCCATAAGATTATCTAATTGCCGTAGTTTAAAAACTAACATGCTTATCAAACCCCTCCTAATCGCCACGCTTGAAACAGCCCTCAACCGCTATCTAGCGCTCGATAACAATAAAGAAGATTTGCTTATCCCCTTAAAAGGCAAAGTCATCGCACTGACTATTCTGCCCTTTAATGAAACCCTCTATCTTTGCCCAACCAGCGATTCCATCCAGATCATCGACCAAATAACAGGCCAGCCCGATACCACCATCAGTGGTTCGGCGTGGGCTTTGGGTTTGATGGGCATCAGTGCCAAGCCGATGCGTTCGGTGTTTTCTGGCGAGATTAAAATCGAAGGTGACATCCAGACGGGCAAGCAATTTCAAGCCGTGTTCAAAAAGCTCGATATTGATTTGGAAGGCTTGATGGCGCAGTACACCGGACATGACATCGCCAGCAAAATAAGCCAGTTCTTCCGCTCCGGGCAAAAATGGGGCAAGGAAACCATTGAGACATTCAAGCTAAATGCCGCCGAATTCCTGCAAGAAGAAACCCGCGACTTGCCTGCCGAACCGGAAATTGAATTGTTCTACCGAGATGTCGATACGTTACGAAACGACAGTGATCGGTTAGAATGCCGCATTGAGCGCTTGGCGCAGCACCTCACCACGAAATAAAAATAACAAAACCGTGTTTTACCCTAGAATCCTCTTTCGCCTGATCCATATCAACTGGGTGCTGGTCTCGCACGGTCTGGACGAGATCGTATTTAAAACCCATTTGTTCCGTTCCATCCGTTATCTGGCGGTGTTTTCCCCAAGTTATTGGCGAAAACCGAAAACGGAACCGCGTGCCGTCCGCATTCGCAAGGCCCTGGAAGATTTGGGGCCGATTTACGTCAAGTTCGGGCAAGCCTTATCCACCCGTAAAGACCTGTTGCCGGAAGATATAGCCGATGAACTGGTGAAATTACAGGACCGAGTCCCGCCTTTCGCCAAGGAAACCGCGCTAAAAATCATTGAGAATGAGCTGGGGGCGCCGATTGCCCAGATCTTTGCCCAGTTTGAGGCAGAACCGCTGGCGTCGGCCTCAGTCGCGCAAGTCCATGCTGCCCAGTTGCACAATGGCAAGCAGGTTGTCGTTAAAGTGCTCCGCCCTGACATTGAAGAGGGTATTTATTCCGACATCGGTTTATTGTACGAACTGGCACGCATTGCGGAAAAGTTTTGGCCGGACGCACGGCGGTTACGGCCCATGCAAGTAGTCGCCGAATTTGAGCGTAGCACACTGGACGAACTCGACCTGCTAAGGGAAGCCGCCAACGCGGCCAAATTGCGCCGCAACTTTGAAAATTCTGAACTCCTCTACGTACCTGAAATCAACTGGGATTACACCCGCCGTAAAGTCATGGTGATGGAGCGGATTTATGGGATACCTGTCGGCGAAACCGAGCGCCTGAAAAAAGAAGGCGCGAACTTCAAGTTATTGGCGGAACGCGGGGTGGAAATATTTTTTACCCAGGTGTTCAGGGACAACTTTTTCCATGCCGATATGCACCCAGGCAATATCTTCGTCGATTTGCCGGCCAAATATATAGCGGTCGATTTTGGCATCGTCGGTTCGTTGTCATTGACCGACCAACATTATCTGGCTGAAAATTTCCTGGCATTCTTTAACCGCGATTACCGCAAAGTCGCGCAAATGCACGTTGAATCGGGCTGGGTGGACAGTTCCACGCGCATCGAGGAATTTGAATCCGCCATCCGTAGCGTGTGCGAGCCGATTTTTGAAAAACCGCTGAAAGACATCAGCTTTGGGCAACTGTTGCTGCGCTTGTTCCAAACTGCCCGTCGGTTCGACATGCATGTACAACCGCAATTGGTGCTATTACAAAAAACTTTGCTTAACATCGAAGGCCTTGGTCGGGAGCTATATCCCGACTTGGACTTATGGCAAACCGCCAAGCCCTTCCTAGAAAAATGGTTTAAGGAACGTGTCGGCCCCAAGGCCAAAATCACAGAAATCCTTAAGCAAATTCCCCACATTGCAGAACATTTTCCTGAAATCCCAGAACTTGTCTTCAAAACACTGGAAAGCACGGCCAATTCCCAGAAACGGGCAGAAAATCAGCAACGCGAACTGGCCCTGCTACGCGAACAAATGGAAATGCAGCACCGCAACACCTTATGGTCGATTTATATTGGGGCTATCTTGATTAGTTTGGCGATTTTGTTGAGATGAGAATCTTTTAATAGCAACCACGCTCCCAAGGCAGCATACTCTTTACTATTTTGATTATGTTTTGCTTTAGTCAACCTCTCTTAGACGGGCATCCATGAACAATCCGAACAAGTCCCGCCGCCGTTTTATGCAATGCGCCGCCCTTGGTTTAAGTGCGGCCAGTTTTCCGGTTCCTGCCTTTTTTAGGTTGACCAATTATTGTCTTAATCCCAATGAAACGCCAGCATCTGAGTTAGAAAAGAAAGCTTGGCAGGGTATTAATCCGATGGACTGGTGGGATTGCCATACCCATATTGTAGGATCGGGCGATGGTGGCAGCGGCATTACCTTGAGCCAGGATATGGATGCCCCGCTGATGCACCCGATTCAAACTCTTTTGCACTGGGCTTATGCAAACGGCGCATGTGTCGGGACTAAGGGGCAAGACGTTGCTTTCGTTAAGCGAATACTGGCATTGCTAGAAAGTATGCCGAAAGGCGCCAAGGCCATGCTATATGCTTTCGATAAAGCGCATGGCGCCAACGGGGATGCCGATCACGCCAACACGGCTTTTTTTGTGCCCAACGAATATGCTATGGCGTTGGCAAGACAATACCCTGAAAGATTTGAATGGGTCGCCAGCATCCATCCTTATCGCCGCGATTGCGAAGCGGTTTTGGAACAGGCCGTTTTGCAAGGCGCACGGGCGATAAAATGGCTTCCGCCGGCCATGGGAATTGACCCTGCTTCACCCCTGTGCGATCGATTTTATAAGGTTGCGGCGAAGCTCAACATTCCAATTATTAGCCATGGCGGCGAAGAAAAGTCTGTGCATGGTGCAAATCAATCCCTATTCGGCAACCCTTTACGCTTGCGCCGTGCATTGGATGCGGGGGTTCGTGTTGTCATTGCACATTGCGCCACATTGGGTAGCTATCTTGACGAAAAAGGAAAGTCAGTGAGAAGTTTCGATCTTTTCGCGCAATTAATGGCTGACAAACAATGGCAAGGCCAGTTGTTCGGGGATATTTCCGCTATCACTTTACGTAATCGTAAGCTTGAAGTCATTAAGACTTTATTGACCGAAACCGCGTGGCATAGCCGTTTACTCAATGGTTCGGATTATCCCTTGACGGGCGTTTTGCCGTTGATTTCGGTAAAAAACTTTGTTGAATCTGGCTTATTGGCAGAGGAAAGCCTTCGGCCATTACTGGTATTGCAGGATTATCACCCGTTTCGTTTCGATTTTGCATTAAAACGAAGCTTGTCATGGCAAGGTAAACGCTTCACCAATACCATCTTTGAAACGCGGCCATTCTTTATGGCAATTAAGTAGCACAATAGGTGTGTCGCTGAGACGAGCATCATTTCCGATCTGTTGAAATAGAGTTATCAGGTTTTAAATTGCTTTTAAACCCCCTCAATAAATACAAAACTTCCCTATTTTGATGTACATTACCCGTACTAAACCGTAATTTAATAAATCTACACTTAATAAAAACTTACGAGGAAAAAAATCATGGTATCTCTTAACCCGCCTGTCTGCGATTTTGGCACTAAAGCGCCGGACTTTAAACTGCTGGGCGTTGACGGCAAGACCTGGACTTTACAGGATTGTATGGGCAGGAATGGCCTGTTGGTCATGTTTATTTGTAACCATTGCCCTTACGTGAAAGCCGTGCATGGGCGAATCCTTAGGGATACCCGCGAGTTAATGGGGTATGGCATTAATTCCGTAGCCATTATGTCCAACGATACGGTCAATTACCCTGACGATTCGTATGAAAACATGAAGAAGATCGCCGCCGAGTATAAATACCCGTTCCCTTACCTGATCGATGAAACCCAGGAAATCGCCAAGGCCTATGGGGCGGTTTGTACGCCGGATTTCTTCGGCTACAACACGGATTTTGAATTGCAATACCGTGGCCGCCTGGATGCCAGCCGTAAAGATACCGCCCCCGACGGCACACGGCGCGACCTGTTCGAAGCGATGAAGCAGGTCGCGCATACCGGGCAAGGCCCACAAGACCAGATTTCCAGCATCGGCTGCTCTATCAAATGGAAAGAAGAAGCCGCTGAAGCGTAACATTAACTACCGAAAAAGAGAGAAAGTAATATGTCGATAAAAAGAATGGTTGACCTGGATTTGGCCGGCAAGCGGGTGTTGATCCGCCAAGACCTGAACGTCCCGGTCAAAAATGGCAAGGTCACCAGCGATATTCGCATACAGGCGAGTGTGCCGACCATTGAGAAAGCCTTGGCAGCCGGTGCCGCCGTAATGGTGATGTCCCATTTAGGCCGTCCTGCCGAAGGCCACTATGACGAAGACTCTTCTTTGAGACCTGTCGCTGAACGGCTGTCCAGCTTGTTGGGCAAGCCCGTAAGGCTGGAACGCGAATGGTTGGACGGTATTGCCGTCAATCCAGGTGAAGTCGTGTTATGTGAAAACGTCCGTTTTAATGTCGGCGAAGAAAAAAATAACGACGAGCTAGGCAAGCGTATGGCAGCCTTATGTGACGTCTTCGTGATGGATGCCTTCGGCACGGCCCACCGGGCGCAAGCATCAACCCATAGCGTGGCAAAGTTTGCCCCGATTGCCTGCGCCGGCCCATTGCTGGCGAGCGAACTGGATGCCTTAGGCAAGGCATTGGAAACACCGACCAAACCCTTGGTCGCCATTGTGGGCGGCTCCAAAGTCAGTACCAAATTGACGGTGCTAAAATCCTTGTCTGAGAAAGTCGACCAACTCATCGTCGGCGGAGGCATTGCCAATACCTTTATTGCGGCAATGGGTTTTTCGGTTGGAAAGTCCTTGTATGAACCTGACTTGATTGATGAGGCCAAACGCTTGATAGCCGCCGCCAAAAGTGCGGGTTCTGATATTCCTATTCCTACCGATGTGGTTTGTGCCAAAGAATTCGCGGATAGTGCAGTGGCTACCGTCAAACAAGTCGCCGACGTCGAAGCGGACGACCTTATCTTGGATATAGGGCCTGATACCGCCCAACATTATGCGGACATCTTGAAATCTGCCGGGACAATCGTTTGGAACGGCCCGGTTGGCGTGTTTGAAATCGACCAATTCGGCGAAGGCACTAAAACCTTGTCGATGGCAATTGCCGAAAGTCCGGCGTTTTCGATTGCAGGCGGCGGGGATACCCTGGCCGCAATCGACAAATATGGCATCGAGGACAAGGTGTCTTATACCTCGACAGGGGGAGGGGCTTTCCTTGAGTTTCTGGAAGGTAAGGAACTCCCTGCCGTTGCCATATTGAAGTCGAGAGGTTAACCCACGCCCAGCCCTCTCCCAAAGGGAGAGGGGTGTTTTGAATTTCCTAAAGATTTCCACCAAACTAAATTTTTACCCCTTAATTTGAACAAAAACACAACAACCTGTTGTTTTTATGTTAATTTAATGATACATCTATCACCATAGAACCAACCGACCATTAATATGGTCATAACAACGTAACTATAAAAGGAACACCAATGGCTAGAGTCACCATCGAAGATTGTTTAGAACATGTAGAAAACCGCTTTAAGTTGGTTTTGCTGGCAGGTGCCCGCGCACGCCAACTGAGTCACGGCGCGACCGAGTTTTTGCCGCGCAACAAAGACAAAGACACCGTACTTGCCCTGCGCGAAATCGCGGAAGGCCACGTTACTACGGAAAATATCAACACGCTACATCGTACTGTTGAAGTGCATGAGCAAAACCTGATGTTCTGAACCTATGCTAGACGTCGCTGACAGTATCGAACTTGAACGCCCTCAGGACAAACTGGTGCGGCGTTTGTGTTCGACATTGTCCGGCTATCTGGACAAAGACCAAGTCGACGCTTGTGTCCGTGCTTATGAATTTGGCGCAAAAGCGCATTCTGGCCAGTTCCGCAAAAGTGGCGAGGCCTATATTTGCCATCCTGTCGCCGTTGCCATCAGCCTTGCCGAAATTCGGATGGATGCCAACTGCATCGTGGCAGCTATCCTGCATGATGTCATTGAAGATACGGGGGTAAGCAAACAGGAACTGGCAAAAGCCTTCAACCCTGAAGTTGCGGAACTGGTCGATGCCGTCACCAAACTGACCAAGATCGACAGTAAGTCCCACGCCGAGACCCAAGCCGAAAACGTCCGCAAGATGTTCCTGGCGATGGGCAAAGATTTGCGCGTCATCATGGTCAAACTGGCCGACCGGCTTCATAACATGCAAACCTTGGGTGCCATGCCCGCCGAGGCAAAACGCCGGATCGCCCGGGAAACCCTGGATATTTATGCCCCCATTGCCAATCGACTGGGCATGAACAATATTCGGCATAAACTGGAGTTGCTCAGTTTTCATGCGATGTATCCACGGCGTTACAACATCCTGGATAACGCCTTAAAAAAGGCGCGAGGCAATCGCCGTAAAATCATTGATGTGATCGAAAGTACCCTGAAAAACCGCATTAGCCAAGCCAAGTTGGTTTGTGAAGTGTCAGGACGGGAAAAAAACCTCTACAGCATTTACCAAAAAATGTTGCATAAAAAAGTGTCCTTGAACGATGTTTTTGATGTCTATGCGTTCAGGATTTTTTGCGACTCCGTGGATGATTGCTACCGCATCTTGGGCATCGTCCATAACCTGTACAAACCCATTCCAGGCAAATTCAAGGATTACATTGCCCTGCCCAAGGCAAACGGTTATCAATCTTTGCATACCATCCTCATCGGCCCCTTTGGTTTTCCCATCGAAATCCAGATCAGGACGCACGAAATGCACCGCATGGCGGAATCCGGCATTGCGGCGCATTGGTTATACAAATCCGATGACGACAAGAACGACAAATTCCAAGACCGTGCCAATGAATGGCTGCGGGATTTGCTGGAAATCCAGCAAACAGCCGGCGATTCCCTGGAGTTCATCGATAACCTTAAGATTGACTTGTTCCCGCAGGAGGTTTTTGTCTTTACGCCTAAAGGCGAAATCATCAAAATGCCTAGGGGAGCGAGCATTATTGATTTTGCCTACGCCGTGCATACGGACATTGGCAATGCCTGCGTTTCCGCTCGTGTTGACCGGAAGCTGGTGCCGCTGCAAACTCAGCTTGAGAACGGCGTTACCGTTGAAGTCATTACTGCCATCTGGGCTCGGCCTAACCCACTTTGGCTGAATTATGTCACCACGGCTAAAGCGCGTTCGGGAATCCGCAATTATTTGAAGAATTTCAAGCAGCAGGAAGCGATCAGCTTGGGCCGTCGTTTATTGGACAAGGAATTTCAGGCCATGCACTTACAACTGGATGCCATCGACCAGTCTAAAATAAAAGCCTTACTTAAAATCTCCGGCAAAAAGACCTTGGATGAATTACTTGAGGATATTGGCTTAGGTAACAAAATGCCGTTCCTCATTGCTAAGCAACTGACTCAAGATGACATTCATGCTGCAATCCGATTAGACGATAAAGAACAAAATCAGCGGGCGCCCTTGGTCATCAAAGGGACAGAAGGCATGGTCATTACCTTGGCGAAATGTTGCCGTCCCATTCCTGGCGATTCCATTATTGGTTTTTTTAACCCAGGCAAAGGGATCGTCGTCCATCACCATGATTGCCGAAACAGCAACGATGTCAGGAAGAAGCAAACCAGTTGGCTAGACGTGGAATGGAGCCAAGACACAACGGGAGAATTCCCTGCTGAGCTACGGCTGGAAATCCTGAACCAACGAGGTTCGCTGGCAACAGTCGCCACAACGATTTCGGAGAACAATTCCAATATCGAAAACGTCACCGTCATCGAACAGGATTCCCGCGTAAGCGTCGATTTGATTACCATAAGCGTAAAAGACCGTGTTCACCTCGCCCAAATAATGCGGAAGCTAAAAGACTTGCCTATCGTGATAAAAATTACACGGGTAAAGGCGTAATACTGTATTCATTCAGCTCGGTTAATTACGAACCTTAGCAATCAAAATGACCAAAACCCTCATCAACACTGACCTAGCCCCAAAAGCCATTGGCACGTATTCGCAAGCCATAAAGGTCGACCAAACGGTCTACCTATCAGGACAAATTCCCTTGATTCCGGAAACCATGCAACTGGTTGAAGGCGATGTTTCCGCGCAAATCACGCAAGTGTTCAACAACTTGAAAGCGGTTGCAGAAGCCGCTGGCGGGGGCCTAAGCGACGTGGTCAAATTGAATGTGTTCCTGGTCGATTTAGCGCACTTCCCCCTCGTCAATGAAATTATGGGACGTTACTTCCAAGAACCTTATCCTGCCCGTGCTGCCATTGGGGTGGCCGCCTTGCCCAAAGCCGCCCAGGTGGAAATGGACGCTATTATGGTGCTTGATCCGCAAGAATACCCCATCTGAGAACGAAAACGCCAATTTCGCACTAACCATGCCAAAGTCAGGTATCCCTATAACCCATCAACCTGACTCCCTTAAGCAATTAACCACAACCTTAACCGGAATCGGTAGCCGAACGGCGGCGCAATTGGAAAAGCTCGGTATCCGAATGGTCCAAGACCTGCTTTTCCMCCTGCCGATCCGTTATGAAGACAAGACCCGTATTTGTCCGATTGCCAATTTAGCGACGGGAATGACGGCACTCATTAGCGGTAAGGTTGAGTTCATAGATGTGTTGCCCAGAGGCAGAAAAAGCTTAATCTGCCGGATTAGCGATGGCACGGGGTTTATTGATTTAAGGTTTTTCCACTTCACTGCCCAGCAGCACAACAACCTTAAATCGGGGACGATACTCAGTTGTTTTGGTGAAGTGCGTTATGGCTATGCTGGCCTGGAAATGGTGCATCCTGAATACAGCATCATAGCTAATACGGATAAGTCGATCCCAGAATTGTACTTGACCCCTGTTTACCCGCTGACAGAGGGGCTAAATCAAAGTACCGTCAGGAAGGCCGTGAAACAGGCATTGGCACTGCTCGAGAACCCAGATGCCCTGAAAGACTGGCTTCCCGCCCTACCCAAGCAATACGATTACCCACCGTTAGTGGACGCAATCAAGACGCTTCATGCGCCGGATGCGCAGACCACCCTTGAAGCCCTACAAAACGGTGATGTCCCGGCACTGAAACGGCTGGCGTTTGAAGAACTGTTAGCGCATCACCTTAGCCTTAAACTCGCCAAACATAAGGCGAAAGCTTGGCAATCGCCCCGCTTTTCTGCCACCCCCACGGCAACAAAACCATTCCTGGACGCACTGCCTTTTAAGCTGACCGACGCACAGCGTAGGGTCATGGCGGAAATTGCGGCGGATTGCGGACAACGCCGCCCCATGATGCGATTAGTGCAAGGCGATGTCGGTTCCGGCAAAACCATCGTTGCCGCTTATGCCACCTTACTTGCGCTGGGGGCTGGACATCAAGTCGCCATCATGGCACCGACAGAATTACTGGCGGAGCAGCATTACCGTAATTTCAGCGAATGGTTTGACGGTTTCACTACGCAAATTGTTTTGCTGACTAGCCAAATGAAAGGCAATCAACGCAAAGAAATTTTAGTGGCGTTGGAAGATGGTTCGTCAGGCATCGCCATCGGTACCCATGCCTTATTCCAGGATGAGGTCAGTTTTCATCGTTTGGGTTTGGTTATCATCGACGAACAGCACCGTTTCGGTGTCCATCAGCGACTGGCCTTGCGTGCCAAGGGGCAGCAAGGCCGTATCAGGCCGCACCAACTGGTCATGACCGCCACCCCTATTCCGCGCACCTTGGCGATGTTGCAATATTCCGATTTGGACATTTCCATCATCGACCAACTGCCGCCGGGCAGGAAGCCCGTCACTACCAGCGTAATCCCCAGCGAGCGGCGGAATGAGGTCATTAATCGCATCAACAACTGGGTAAGCAATAAGAAACAGGCCTATTGGGTGTGTACCTTAATTGAAGAATCCGAACTTCTCCAGTGCGAAGCCGCCGAAAAGACAGCCGAAAAATTAACCATGGCTTTACCTGGCGTACGTATCGCACTGCTGCATGGCCGAATGAAAACCATCGATAAAGAGGCCGTCATGCGAGCTTTCAAAAAGCATGACATTGACCTGTTGGTTGCCACCACAGTCATTGAAGTCGGCGTGGATGTCCCCAACGCCAGCTTGATGATTATCGAAAATCCTGAACGGTTGGGATTGTCACAACTGCACCAATTGCGTGGCCGAGTCGGGCGGGGCAGCGACGACAGTTTTTGCCTGTTGCTGTACCAATCGCCCTTGTCCGATAATGCCCGCCAGCGTTTGGGCATCTTGCGGGACAGTAACGACGGCTTCTTGATTGCCGAAAAGGATTTGCAACTGCGTGGCCCCGGTGAAGTGATGGGCATTCGACAGACCGGCCAAGTCAACTTCAAAATTGCCGATTTGGTCAGGGATGCGGATTTGCTGGATAATATCCCCACCATTGCCGACTCCCTGTTTGTCGATACGCCCGAAGCCGTAGCACCCTTAATTGACCGCTGGTTAGGCCACAATCCCGACTATTCCGAGGTTTAAACTCATTGACCACCCAAAGTATCTTATTCAACCGTGAACCTGATTGGCACGAGCACAGGCGAGGAAGCCACCACACCCTCCCGCAAGCCGTCCGGTCCTGGGCTTACGAAGCCGGCTCGCTGACGCAACGGTTACGTGATTATTACGGTAACCACATCGCCGTGAACATCCTTTTCCACCAATGGCGCACACCGTTCTTAAGCGAACGCAGGCAGCTTCATTTGCCGTTGACTCGATTCTGCCTAATCCGTGAAGTTGCCCTACACACAGATGGCAAACCCTTGCTGTTGGCTAGGACAATTATTCCCGAAGAAACCATCAAGGTCGCCCATCGCAACCTCTCTCATCTGGGCACCCGGCCACTCGGCGAAGTGATTTTTTCTTATCCCGACTTGGAGCGAGTGACAATGGATTTGGCTTTGATAATGCCGACCATCTGGACTGAACAAACCCAACATAATGCCAACATAACCCAACCCATCTGGGGACGACGGACCGTCTACGCCATCCAAAAGCGGCCAATGTTGGTAAGCGAGTTTTTTCTGCCTGAAATCTTGGCGCATTAATAGATATATTTTACCTGATGAACAAGCCTGCCGGACCCGCAACAAAAGTACGGAACACCGATAATCCTCCAGCTAAACGCGCACCACGCAAACGCCCCCTAAAAAAACCAATAAATACTTTTCCTCCCCGCAGCTTACGGCAACAATTCCTGCTCATAACAATTGAAACGCTGTCCCTTGCCGCTATCGCAATCTATGCCATTGTCGTCGTGCTGGGGAATGCCGGAAACTGGTTTTCCGGCACGAGTTTTTTGGGCAGTTTACTGCCGTTTGCCGTAGGCGTTATGGCCCTTATCCTGGTGTCGACCATTTTTTTGGTTGCTTGGTGGAAGTTGCGTAACTATTTAAAAAACCATTCGTTTACGACTATTCCGGCGATAGCGGTTGGACTTGTGTTGGCAGTGGCAATGCTCTCTGGGCAAGATAGGCTAAGCCAATCATTCGGCCAGTTCCGCACGCTGGTCGGCGGCAAAGAAGAAGCCAGCCGGGTTACCCTCAACCATCAAGTGTTTGCCGCTTATCGACGTTATAGTTCAGCCAACCTTAACAAAATGATGCATCGGGCCGAACCTTATAACGCAGCTATTGCGGAAGCTGCCGCAGAATTTGATATTGACCAGAACTTGCTGCAGGGAATCGCTGCAACGGAATCATCCTTTAAACCCAGGGACAGCAATGACGGCGGCCACGGTTTGTTCCAGATCACGGCAGTGCCAACCTCCGTGTTGGAAGAAGCCAAAGAACAATTGCAAACAGGCCAGCTATCCCTGTACGATCATCGCCATAACGCCTTCATCGCCGCCGCCACTTTCAAACATTACTTGGCAGAAATGAAAAATGACGTGTTCCTTGGTTTGCTCGCCTACAATATAGGCCCTGCGAATGGCGGACTTCGCTTCATCATGAAAAAATACGGCGTGACCGATTTCATTACCATTCAACCTTACCTCCAGTTGCTCCCGCGTGATTACCCTATCCGCGTGTTGTCTTATGCGTTGGCATTTCGTCTTTGGCAAAAACAAGGTAAACTTCTGGCTTATGAAGAAGGCAACAACGCCATGCAAATACAACGCATCGGCGTGCCGGGTTTACCTTAGTTATGGTTTTTGGGTGAGAGTCTTGATTATTCGGTTTTCTTTACTGCTGACGCTGGGTGCTTGTGCCAATTTTTTGCTTGCGGTCGTTCTCGAGCAGGTCATGCTAACTGACCTTGCCGGTCAGTTATCGCAACTGGGCGTTACGGCGTTGCTAGGCAGTTTTTTTCTCTTTTTGCTAGGCGGTTTAGGATTGCTGAGCAAGTTGATTGCCGTGGCTTTTTTCGATTATTTTTCCGCTAACCGACGTATCGAGCGACGGGTACTGTTTTACCTAGGCAAACGTGACAGCCTGAATCAATTGTTCCACTTTAAAAAAGCCCGTTTGCGGTATTTCAACCAACAACACCGCAAACGGCTCCTCAAGGAAGATGACCGAAAATCTGTGCCGTCATGAAAACCTTAAGACAGCGAATTCACGATACCGTCAGCCTAATCCATTCGATTAAGGACAGGAATCTCGCATGGCAAACGGCAAACCAAGACCAACAACTCAAACTGTCTCATGACCAACGGCTAGCCGAAAAAAAACTGGCCGCTGAATTAGCCAAAAAAAACGTACAGCTAGCACATGAGATTGAATTGCTGAAAACGCGACAACAGGCTGAACTCAGCATGTTAAAAACCCGCTGCAAAGAAGACATCAAAGATTATCAACAATACCTGGATTCCCTGAACCAGCTCAAGTTAGTAATACAAACCAGCTACGCCCACTTGCCCGACGCGATTGCCCATACCATCCACCATCACGCAAAATCGCTGCTTAACGCGATGTGGGAAACGGAAAATTTGGCGGAAAAAATAAAACTGGAGGCCCAGCTAATCAAGTTCATGGCAACGATCCATGACGAAGCCCATCAATTCCGTATTGGGTCGCTGTCAGGCGGATTGCCTGAAAATACTTTGAGGTTAATGGATCAAGACACAAGCCAGCCCTTGACGCATTAAACTATTTATTTAAGGCAAGCTGAATCAATTTGTTATCTGATTACGTAGAACCCACAGCAAATTTTGAAGTCAAAGTTGGAAATGCAAATCTTTGAAAGCAAAGGAGGCGTGAGGTGAGCAAAAACAAAGTGCAATTCCAG
>NZ_AYLO01000141.1 GCF_000496735.2 Methyloglobulus morosus KoM1 | reverse complement strand
CATCTTTGCCGCAATCGGTCGAACCACATTTTGGACAATTCATATTAGCCTTTACCCCTACAAATTGGGTAAGTGTAGCAAATGCTATACTAACTTAACAATACCATACTGTGTATTAGTCTTGTAGGGTGCATTTCATGCACCTAAATTGGTGCGTATAACGCACCCTACAATACTTGCTTACGAATCGATAAAATAGCTCCGTTATTTCATCGTTAGCCGAATCAATATTTTCCGGCAGGGTAAATTCACCCTGGGCAATGCCGGTGCGGCACGCAACATCTTTGTTTTGGATGATGGGCATCATCCGCGCAACAGGTTTGCCGTTGCGCGAAATCACAAATTCGTTTTCTTCGCCAGAAGCAATCTGATCAACCAGTTTGGATAAATGGGTTTTGGCGTGAGATAAGTTTACGGTTTGCATCTTGAATACCTCAATAGTGACCAGGCTAGCTTAGCTCATCTAAAAGCAGATAATCAATTAAATTTGGAACATTATAAGTTTAAGTGGACTGTAGAAAGCGCAATGAATACGGGAAGTCGAAGGCACGAATCCCTCGATTTCGCTGCGCTGCATCCAGGCTACGCATCTACAGACTGCAACCCTATTTCGCTTTGGGTTTTTCCTTCTCCAAACTCGCCAATATCGCTTTCTTATCCCACTTCAACTTTTCGCAATCCGGGCAAGGATGCTCTTTAATGTAGTTTTCAACGGCTAGGATTCGGTTAACAGTGTCAGGATGGGATGACATCCATTCAGGCCCTTGTGCTTTGCCCTTAAAGGCTTCCTGCATCTTTTTAAAAAAATCGGCCATACCTTGAGTATCGATTTTACTTTTTTGCAGTAAGGCTGCGCCTTTTATGTCGGCATCGGACTCTGCCTGACGGCTGAAATACTGGGCGGAAACCTGATGCGCCATAATCATCATGACGGCATTGGCATCGCCCAACACAAGCAAGACGGCAGCGGCAATGCCGGAACTGGTAATCATGTTTTTTAAGGCATGGCGTTGTTCAACGTGCTGGATTTCATGGGCCAACACCCCCGCGACTTCATTGGCGGAATCCGCCTTTTCCAGCAAGCCTTTGTTGACAATGACATTACCGCCTGGCAAGGCAAAGGCATTGATGGCAGGATTGCTGGAGAGATGCCATTGGTATTTGTAGGCGGAATCTTTGGTTAAGCGGTCGCCAATTTTTTTGATGGCATCCACGGCAGCACCTTTTTCGACCAGCGATGTTTGGGTTTTCAGGCTGGTCAATACCGACTCGCCGATTTGGTACTCCGTCTCCAGCGGAACATACCCAGCGACACAGGAAACGGCCCTATCATATTGCCAAACGACCAAAACCGTCGTCAATGCGAGAGCACACCCGGAATAAACCACGGTTTTCCAGACTAGGCTTTGTCCTAAAGTTTCCCGTTTCCACTTACCCAGTCCGGCTATTTCCTTTTTTGGCAATAGCTTGACCAGCGTTTTTTGCGCGTCTGGATTCGCAGGCATCAATAACCAGCCTTGACCTTGCTCCTGCCAGCACAGTTGTAACTGATCGTGGTCGAAACTGCCAACCCTGGCTTCGAGGTCGGAAAAATTGACGTTTTGTTTATAAGCGGGCAGATAAATCCGGCTTTGTTCGATCTGGCAAGTGGTTAGTTCTCCCGCACTGTGCAATCCTGGGCCGAACAGGAGAATGCTGACGCCATTATTCATATTACGGTTTGTTATAGACCGTGGCAATAGCAACCAGGATCACGGCGAGCAAGTAAAACTTGCCCATCCAGGATGAGCGGTTTCCACTTCCACCCAGTGCGGAGTTCATCAAAATTTTGCTTAACCGATTCATCGGCAAGGATTGTATCCACACCTTACCGGGCCCTGAAACGATGGCATAAAATAAACCTTCGCCTCCGAACAGGCTGTTTTTCAGCTTGCCCGTGTATTTGATGTCGTATCTAACAGTGGATGACATGCCGACCAAACAGCCCGTATCAATTTTGAGCTGATCGTCTGGCGCAAGCGTCACTTCTTTAAGCGTACCGGAAGCATGGATAAACACGATTCCTTGACCACTGATTTTCTGCATGATGAAGCCTTCGCCACCAAAAAAACCGACCCGCAAGCGCTTCTGGAAAGCCAATTGAATCCGCTGGCCTAGCTCACCCGCAATATAGGCCCCTTTCTGGCAGATAACCATACCACCGTGTTCAGATAAGTCAATCGGGACGATTTCGCCAGGACTAGGTGCTGCAATAGCAACGGTTTGGAGTATGTTGGCGGTATTTCGGTAAACGGAACTGAACATCGACTCGCCCGTTAAAGACCGTTTGACCGCTTTCCAAAATCGGCCAATCCCGCCCAAACGGGAAGGACTGCCATCTCCCAGGATGGTGTCGACAGTAATGTGCTTGTCCACATACATCATCGCACCTTGCTCGGCAATCGCTTCCTGGCCGGGTTCCAGGTCGATTTTTATGTACTGTAAATCATTACCGTTGATGGTGTAATTTAGCTGGGGCATGGTATTTGCTATCCTCAAAGTTATCGTCAATCTCAATGTTTGACGGCGATATTAAATCACTTACTCTACGATAACAGGCGGCAAAGAAAAAATCCCCTGCTGTCTAATTTTTTAGGGACAGCACATGCAAACCATGGTTCGACAGGCTCACCACGAGCGGAATTGGCAGGATCGCCCTAAACAGTCAGATGGCCTGCTATTAACGGAACCGTTCGTCCTGGGTGCATCGAAGATGCTTGACTAAGGGTAGATAATTTTCGGCTTAAAGTAAGCGGCAGGGTATTTGGGATCTATGGGCTCGGATTGGTCTTTTGCGGTCGCTGAGGTACCCGCACTTTCATCGGAATAAATGACTTTAGACTCAAAATTGGATGCAGGGTATTTCTCATCAATCACAGTCGCTTTGGTTAATTGGGTTTGTCCGGCAGCGCCTTCGTCTATGTAAGTGACTTTAGGCTGGAAATTTGAAGCCGGATATTTGTCGTCTGTCGCTGATGATTGCGCTTGGGCGGCAGCTTCATCCATGTAAGTGACGCTGGGCTCGAAATTCGATGCCGGATATTTATCGTCGGCTGCCGCCAGCACACCAAGTGAATTCAAAGACATAGCGAAAACCGCCAGGCCCATGGCAATTGATTTTTTCATAAAAGCTTAATCTCCAATCGTTGTTAGTAAAATCCAGCGAACTTAATTTACAACCAGGGTTGGAGTATCGAATATTTTGCCTGAATTCGCAACCGTTTTAAGAGTTCACGAAAAGAACTGCTTTGGATTTACCAAACCAGTCTGCTTTATCACAAAAAGAGGCCTTAATTTTGTAACTTGCTGATTATTCAATACTCGGCCTTCCCGCCCTTGGCCCTAACCATTCTTGCAAAAAATCCAAAAACGACCTGACTTTTGTCGACAAATATTTTCTGTGCGGATAAACGGCATGAATATCTAACGGCGGTAATGCGTAATCATCTAACACCACTTTCAGCAAGCCTTTTTCAATATCGCCCCCGACAATATAAGTGGGCAACATAACCAAGCCCAAACCATTAATTGCCGCTATGCGTATTGAGTGGGCGGCATTCGTTTGTACCCGCCCGGAAACGGTAATGATTTTTAAGCCAGTTTCCGTCCTGAATTGCCATTTATGTCGTGGCGCAATTGCCCAATTGACGAGGCAGCTATGATGTTCCAATTCTTCCGGTGTTTTTGGTATGCCGTGTTTAACCAAATAATCGGGCGAAGCGCAGACAACCAAGGGCGAAGTCGCCAATTTCCTTGCAACCATGCTGGTATCATCCAACGCTCCCAAATAGATTGCGATATCAATCCCCTCATCAATCAAATCGCCAGGGCTACCTTGCAAAATAATATCAATCTTAAGGTCGGGATGTATTTTCAGGAATTCCACGACCGCCCGTGTAATATGAGTCGCACCGATAACGGGCGGGGCGCTGATTTTCAATACGCCCTTGGGTTCAGTCTGTAGCTGGGTGACAGCCGCTTCCATTTCTTCTATATCCAACAGCACTTGCTGGCAGCGTTCAAGGTAAGACGCGCCTACGTCGGTCAGGTTAAGGCTGCGGGTCGTCCTGTTGAACAGCCTAGAGCCCAGGGAACCTTCAAGCTGCATGATATGCTTGGTCGCCATTGCCCTGGAAATCCCGAGTTCACGTGCACCCGCAGCGAAACTGCCCGCTTTCGCCACTCGCACAAAAACGGTCATGCCGGTTAGTTTGTCCACTAAATAATTCCTTTATTAGATGAGAATATAATGCTGGTTGAAATTACGCAAACAATAAGGAGGAATAATGCCCATATCATCACAACTGCCTCAAAATGGTGGGCAAAAAAACCTGCCCACAAACTAATAATCAACGGGCAACCGCGCAGCTAAGTCATCCCATTGGATGACAATGTCCGGCAACACGTTGACACGGGTTTCGCCGCGCAATTCGTAGATTTCGGGCTTGCCGTATTCGGCATTGACTAGGCGGTAAACTGTCAATACCCGGTCTATCGGGTGGATCAGCCAATATTCGCGCACGCCATGCCGTTCATAAATTGTGCGCTTTTTGATTTGATCGTGACCGGATGTAGATGGCGACAACACTTCCACAACCCAGTCGGGCGCACCGCGTATGCCACGGCGATCCAGTTTGCTGCTGTCGCAGACCACCATAACGTCCGGTTGCACGACGGTATCGACGCGTTCATCCGCTTCATCCTGCTTCGGAAGGCGAACATCTACCGGGGCTATGAAAGCGCGGCAAGGTTTGCCCTGAAGTGCCAGACGTACTTGCAGATAAATCTCCCCTACCACATCCTGGTGCGCCAAATCCGGTGCGGGGGACATGGCATAGGCGATGCCGTCAATCAATTCATAGCGTACGCCGTCAGGCCAGGTGAGATAATCACTGTAACAATGATGTTGAGTGTCTTTTAGCGCCAGTCCCATGCCGGTCTCCTCGTGCTTTCATAATGCCAATTTCGAGAGCAAAAAGGATAACACACGACCGGATGGCGGGTAAATTATTGATTAGCCTTACACTTGGGTGACTCAGGGTGGGCACATGTTGCCTGTGCCCACGAAACGAATGCCGCCACCTGTGATGGTTGTGTGGGATAACACAACTGCATCAAAATGGTGGGCAAAAAACCTGCCTGCCCTACAGACCTATTAAGAAACTTTCTCCAGATACTGCACCAGCAATTGCACGCTGCGCTGTCCCCTGAATTCATTGACATCCAACTTATAAGCCGCATTGCAAACACGAAGACCCAGCCATTGCTCCGGCTTATCGACAAAAAAAGCGATGCCGTCCAACAAGACATTGCCTTTGGGCTTCCTCATAACGAGCTTTAAATGCTGGTGCCCGACGATACGGGCCTGGATAATATCAAAAATCCCGTGAAAGACGGGCTCTGGAAATTCATGCCCCCAAGTGGCAGCGGTTTGGATTAATTCAGCCAGTTCAAGCGTCATGTCCTGTTCTGCCAATTCGCCATCCGACCAAATTTTCTGCTCCAGGTCGACATTGGCCAACCTTTTCCTGACCATCTCATCAAATGCCAGGGCAAATGCCGGGTAATCGTGCATATTAATGCTTAACCCCGCCGCCATGGCATGTCCACCAAACTTGTTTAGCAATTTAGGATGGCTGGCGGCAATATCGCTCAGTACGTCGCGGATATGCACGCCCGCTATCGACCGTGCCGAACCTTTAATTAGGTCTTTCCCCGCAGGCGCAAAAGCGATGACGGGACGATGCAACTGGTCCTTGATCCGCGACGCCAAAATACCGATGACGCCTTGGTGCCAGTTTTCATCGAACAGGCAGACTCCGGCAGGCAGGTGCTGTCCGTCCAGCGCTTTCATCCTACCCAGCAAAGCCAGGGCCTCGTGTTTCATTTGTCCCTCAATGTCTTTACGGTCGTTATTCAGGTCATCCAGTTGCAGCGCGATGGTCTTGGCAAGCGCGGCATCTTCCGTCAACAAACATTGGATGCCCAGCGACATATCATCCATGCGCCCCGCTGCATTCAATCTGGGCCCCAGGGCAAAACCCAAATCCGAAGCCGCCAGCGTGAGAGGATTCCTGCCGGATATTTCAATCAACGCTTGTAAGCCCGGATGGCTGCGTCCTGTACGAATCCGCATCAAGCCTTGATGAACCAAAATACGGTTAACCTTATCCAAAGCGACAACATCCGCAACCGTTCCCAAGGCGACATAATCCAGCAATTGCGCCAAATTCGGTTCCGGTATTTGTTGCTGCCCGAACCCGCCTTGCTCCCGCAACCGGCTCCGTAACGCCATTAGCACATAAAACATCACGCCCACGCCCGCCAGCGACTTGCTGGGAAACGTGTCGTCTGGCAAGTTAGGATTTACAATCGCATCGGCGGAAGGCAATTCATGCCCCGGCAAGTGATGGTCGGTCACCAGGACTTTAATGCCGGCATCCTGCGCCGCCTTTACGCCATCTATACTGGATATGCCATTATCGACGGTGATGATAATATCGGGATTTTGCTGTTTGACTAACTCAACAATTTCCGGGGTGAGGCCGTAGCCGTATTCAAAACGGTTGGGGACGACGAACATCACATGCCCTGCCCCCATCAATTGCAACCCTTTGACCGCAACGGCACAACTTGTCGCACCGTCAGCATCAAAATCGGCGACAATAGTAATACGTTGTTGGTCTTTGATCGCGGCTATCAAATGTGCAACCATGTTTTCCATGCCCGACAACAACCACGGCGACGGCAGCTTATCTAACGACCGATCCAGATCGCCCGTAGTTTTGATGCCCCTCGCCGAAAAGATGCGCTGTAACAGGGGATGGATGTTATCAAACTGGTTTTGTGTATTCTCGCTTGGGCGAACAATTATCGTTTTTTTTACGCCTTGTAAATACATGCTATGACGATTAATCCTGTGCGTTGTGGGTTACATAGATTAGCTTATACTCTCATTTATCCCATAGCCTATTTACTCTAAGAATTCCTGGAACAGTCGATTCCCTTCATGATTCAACAAGGTTATCCTAAATACTCACCATGAACGGT
>NZ_AYLO01000140.1 GCF_000496735.2 Methyloglobulus morosus KoM1 | reverse complement strand
GCACAAGCACAAGATACTCAAGCACACCCTCAACCTCGGCCTGCCCGACCAATTCGTCGAACAGGGCACGCGCGAGGAACTGCTAACCCTCTGCGGCCTCGACAAGGAAGGGATTTTGGGGCAAATTCGAGGGTTCTTGGGCCAGTAGTTGACAGGTCGAATTGCTATGGGCGCGTTCGATGCGGTTTCCTACGTGGCAGGTGAGGGGTTGCTTATATGTGGGTAAAGTTGTTGGCACTGCATTTAACATTGAGCCTAAAGAAGCGCAACGTATCGGCGAATTAATTGTATTGTTAACGATGGTAGGCACAATAATCATCATTACAGTCATGTATTCATGAAGAATTTATCTAAACATCGATGCCCTAAACTTTATTTCAAACATTCGTTCAATTTATCGTCATTTTAAGATTGAGTTAAACCTTTTATGGATAGACTACGAAACAAAATCCGCGATATTCCCGACTTCCCAAAACCTGGGATTATCTTTAAGGACATCACTCCTCTTGTAAAAGACCCTGCTGCTTTGCGACTGTCAGTTCATCAACTGTTGCAGCCATTTTTGGGTAGGGAAATTACCGCCGTTGCCGGTATGGAAGCGCGCGGATTCATTTTTGGTTCCTTGGTCGCATGGGAGCTTGGCCTACCTTTTGTACCATTAAGGAAACCAGGGAAATTGCCTTATGATGTCCAAAGCGTCGCTTATGATTTGGAATACGGCTCAGCAACGTTGGAAGTCCATATCGACGCATTCGATGCCGATGATCGCGTGTTATTGATAGACGATTTACTTGCGACAGGGGGTACGGCAAAAGCCAGTTGTGAATTGGTTGAAAAGACTGGGGCAAAGGTCGAGGCCTGCGCCTTTGTCGTGGAGTTGGATTTTCTAAAAGGCAGGGATAAGCTTAGCAACTATGAAATCCATACCTTGATCAAATTTTAACAGGGCATTCCTACCTTTCCTGAAGGCAATTATTGTTTCTTTGTATCGCGCAACATTTTGCCAGTTGGAACCTTTTCTGTATCAGGCAAATCAGGCGGGAGAATTTTTAAGGTATTTTTGTTAGCCAGATTTTTGGCTTCTGAATTATTTGTTGTGCTGGGTAGGGGGGAATTTTTTTCTCCAGCGGTTGTGCTGCTATTGATGCCGGTTTTTTGATTGCTGCCGGGCGAATCAACATCGATATCAAGTAAGTCATCAGAAGTCGAATCAGCTTTGCCGTCAGTCGCTAAATGGTTACGCCATTGTAAGAAAGATTCCCGCGTGAATACATAAGGGTCCAGTGCGGCTTCATCAATAAATTTTAATGCGCCTTCTGCGTTAGCCCTGGAATTAATCAGGGATATTGCCTGTATCGGGGCCCCTACATAGTTAACAGGGTTTGCTGCCGTATCGAACACCGCACCTGGAATACCGCGAGTTGTTATTGGGCCTAACAGTGGCAAGACAATATAAGTGCCTTGAGGAACGCCCCAGACAGCAAGCGTTTGTTCAAAATCTTCATCATTTTGTTCTAGGCCGACGGTTTTTGCCACATCAAACAATCCAGCCATACCTAAAGTGGTGTTCATCAATAGCCGACCTGTATCGCGACCACCTTGTTCAAACTTTGCTTGCAATACGTCGTTAAGGACGACATTAACTGTTTTTAAGTTATTAAAAAAATTGGACACCCCTGTTTCCATAAAGTCGGGCGTTATGGCTTTGTAAGCGTCTGCGATAGGTTTTGCGACATAGTCGTCTACTTTATCGTTGAAGCTATAAACTTTTCTGTTATAGTTTTCGTAGGGGTCAACTTTATTTGCGGCAGTGTTTTGTGTTGTCGCGCAACCGCCAAGCCCAAGAATCAGCCAAAATCCAATCCAAGCGAAGTTGTGTCTGGCATGATATTGCCGTAAAAAATTAACAAACCTGTTCATGTGCTAAAACCTAATGCGTTACTGTTTTGAGTAATTATCAATCTTCTCGTTGATTTTCGCAATTAAAGCATCAAATCCTTCGCGTTGCAAAATGCTGGTGTACTCTGACCGTTTCAAGGCCAGGTCGCTAACGCCGTTGGCAATAATGTTGATGATGCGCCAATTGTCACCATTTTGTTTGAGCATATAGTCAAATTTTACGGGCTTGTCGTCAGGTATGTTCAATATGGTATGGATAACGATGCCACCCCTTGTGGTTTCTTCTTCGTTGTCGAAGGTGAATGTTTCGCCAGAATAATCCTTAAAATTATGGGCATAGGAAGCGATACTGAGCTTACTGAACACTTCAGACAATTGTTGCTGTTGCGGCTCGGGCAATTTTTCCCATTCCTTGCCGACGACGATGCGGGCGATTTTTCCTAGATCATGGCTGTTGGTGACTGACTCTTTTAGTTTGTCATAGCGTCCTGAATAACCCAATTTTTTGCCATTTTTCATGACATCAATCAGTTCTTCCTGAAATTTATCTACAACTTGCCTTGCTTTTGAATTGGCTTGATCCAGTGCAAAGGCATCGCTTAGACCTCCCATGCACAGACAACACAGCATGAACAAAGTTAAGAATTTTTTAGCCATTATTTTAAGCCTCGTGATTTCAGCGCTTCATGTTTTTATAGGGACTTTTTATTCAACACGGATTGGGATGCCTGCAAAAACCGGCAATGGTTTTTCATCTACGTACTGAGGAATTGGCTCAGGAACCATATCGCCTTCGGTTCTTGGCCCCCTGATTGAAGTCAGCAACCCTTTTAACGGATGTTTCAGCATATCTTCAACTGCGGTTGCTTCATAACCGCAATGTGCCATGCAACTAGCACATTTGGGATTATTGACCGTGCCGTATTTTCCCCAGGCCGTGGTATCAATGAGTTCTTTGAAGCTATTGGCGTAACCTTCGTCAGACAGCAAATAGCAGGGCTTTTGCCAGCCGAATACATTGCGCGTTGGGTTACCCCAAGGTGTACAGTCGTAGCTTTGGTTACCCGCCAAAAAATCCAGGTATAAGGAAGAATGGTTAAGTTTCCAATTACGTTTTTTGCCAATCTTAAAGATACCACGGAACAATTCCTTAACGGCAGTGCCTTTGATAAAGACATCCTGTCTTGGTGCATGTTCATAGCTGAAACCGGGTGCTATGGTTACGCCTTCTACACCCAACTCCATACAGTAATCTAGGAATTCTGCAACTTCGTGGGCTTTTTCGCCTTGGAACAGCGTGCAGTTGACGGTAACTCTAAAGCCTTTGCCCAAGGCCAATTTAATGGCTTCGACAGCGCGGTCAAAAACGCCGTCTTGGCAAACAGAAGCGTCGTGCCGGTCTTGCATGCCATCTAAATGTATCGAAAATGTCAGGTAAGGTGACGGCTTATAGTCGTCAATTCTTTTCTTGAGCAACAGCGCATTGGTGCAAAGGTAGACAAACTTTTTACGAGCGATTATTCCAGCTACGATTTGCGGCATTTCCTTATGGATCAACGGTTCGCCGCCAGGTATGGAAACCATAGGTGCGCCGCATTCATCAACCGCTTGCATACATTCCTCGAAGGACAATCGCTTGTCGAGGATTTCATCGGGATAGTCGATTTTGCCGCAACCTGCACACGCCAGGTTACATCGAAAAAGGGGTTCGAGCATGAGAACTAAAGGGTATTTTTTGACCCCTGTCAGTTTTTGTTTCATTAGGTAACTGGCTACAGTTAACTGTTGACGTAAAGGAACTCCCATGACCTATCTCCTGTTGTGTTCAAATCTATTAAAATTAATGTAATAACCAAGCCCATTGCTTGGGATTATGCAAAAAATCAGCTATCTGTCGCTCAAAAACAACAATGCGACCCGCACGTAAGAATTTAGTTCCCGTCGCTAATCCCATGCCTGATTAAATCGAGGAAATTATCTGGCAGAGGTGTCGGAATACGCTATTTGACCGGTTGTTTGGTCAATTGGAGTATAAAGCGCTCACTGGGCGATTCATCCTCGCTTCGCTTGGGTCACAGGGTTCTTGAGGAAGCTTATGCAACAAATTGCAACACTAATTCTTACTTCTGAAATAATTATATCACACAATAATAGCAGTATTGGCAACAAAACAACATTATTTTGCAAATTACCAACAAAACGACTATCATGACGGCTAACTAAAATCTAGCCTGATTCAGCACGGCAATAAATTCATGCGTGGACTCCAGTTATCCCTCGACAATATAGCGGCACTTGATGCAATGGCTGACGACCCGTTCCAAATGGTGTTGTTGGAAGGCGTGTCTAGGACATTCGCCCTAACCATTCCTCAGTTGCCGGAAAGCCTTTGTAGGGCGGTGGCGAATGCTTATTTGTTATGTCGGATTGTAGATACCATAGAAGACGAGGTTTCGCTTACACCGGGGCAGAAAAAGCAATTTTGCCACGGTTTTATTGAGGTTGTTAAAACGGGCCTGCATTCGGACTCTTTTGCCTTAGAGCTTGCCCCCTTGTTGTCCAGCAATACGCTACCGGCTGAACACGTTTTGATTCACGTCATTCCTAGGGTGATCCGCATTACGCACCAGTTTGATAAGGAACAAATAGCGGCGTTGTCGACTTGTGTAGAAGTGATGGCAGAAGGAATGCCTATCTTCCAGGCCGATAACATGAACGGCGGCTTGTCGACACTTGCTGATATGGATCGCTACTGTTACTACGTGGCGGGTTGTGTGGGAGAGATGTTGACTCGGCTGTTTTGTCATTATTCGCCTGAAATTGCCCAACACCAGGATGAAATGGTTAAGCTGGGCGTTTCTTTTGGTCAGGGCTTGCAAATGACCAATATCCTGAAAGATATATGGGATGATGCCGAACGCGGTGTCTGTTGGTTACCACAGGACATTTTTTCTGAAACGGGATTTGATTTAAAAAACCTGAATACGAAAACAAATGACGCAAATTTCAGGACGGGCTTGCAGCATCTAATCAGTGTGGCCCATACGCATCTACACAATGCGTTGCGATATACCCAACTTATCCCTAGCCATGAAACAGGTATTAGAAACTTCTGCCTTTGGGCATTGGGTATGGCGGTTTTKACCTTGAAAAAAATCAAACAGAACTTAGGCTTTACTTGTTCAGATGAGGTCAAGATTACACGAAACAGTGTCAAATCAACGATCATCGCCACTAAGCTGCTAGGACGAAGCAACTATTTATTAAATAGCCTGTTCAATTTTGTGGGTCAAGATTTACATGACCCAAATTGGACTTATTCACCATATTAAAGCTACGTTAGATATTTAAGGGGACTGATAATGTTTACCGATGCACAAACAGATACGCAAACGCAAAATCTCGGCAGCGCAGCAACGCCGATAGTATTTAGGGATGGCCAACTCGAGGCGGCCATCAATAAGGCCCAAGACAAGCTGCTGAGCTTACAGGATAAGCGTGGCTATTGGGTGTTCGACCTGGAAGCCGATTGCACCATCCCATCTGAATACATCATGATGATGCATTACTTGGATGAAATCGACGAGCCGCTTCAAGCTAAGATTGCGGTGTACCTGCGCTCAAGGCAATCCAAAGATGGCAGCTATCCCTTGTTTACCCACGGGCCTGGCGACATCAGTTGCAGTGTCAAAGTCTATTACGCCTTAAAAATGGCGGGAGACTCAGTCGATGCGCCGCACATGACGAGCTTAAGGGATTGGATACTGCAACAAGGCGGGGCGGCAAAAGCCAATGTGTTTACGCGTATCGCGTTAGCTATTTTCAAGCAACTGCCTTGGCGTGGCGTGCCGTTTATTCCGCCAGAAATCATGTTGTTTCCCAAATGGTTTCCGTTCCATCTGGATAAGGTAAGTTATTGGTCAAGGACGGTAATGGTGCCGTTGTTTATTCTGTGCTCTTTAAAAGCGACGGCAAAAAATCCAAATAAGATTGATGTTTTGGAGCTTTTTGTTACCCATCCTGATGAAGAGCGACATTATTTTCCTGAGCGAACCCTTTTGAATAAAATCTTTTTAGGGTTAGATAAGTTTGGTCGATGGGCTGAGCCTTTTATCCCGACTCAAATTCATGACCGCGCTATCGAAAAAGCCAAAGACTGGATTGTCGAACGCTTGAATGGCGAAGATGGCTTAGGTTGTATTTTCCCTGCCATGGTCAATTCTTATGAGTCCCTGTTATTGTTGGGTTATCCTAAAGACCATGAATATATCGTAACTGCGCGTAAGGCAATTGATAAATTGCTGGTCATCACTGACGACATGGCTTTTTGCCAACCTTGTGTTTCTCCGGTTTGGGATACTGCGCTCACTGCACTAGCCTTGCAAGAAGTTGACAAACAAGCCAACGCATCGAGCCTAACCAAAGCCTACGATTGGTTAAAAAGCGTACAGTTGTCTGACGAACCTGGCGATTGGCGAGTGTCCCGTCCACATCTGGCTGGCGGTGGCTGGGCATTCCAATACGCCAACCCGCATTACCCCGATGTTGACGATACCGCTGTTGTCGCGTTTGCCATGGCTGACTCAAACTTGCCTAACCTGGACGAATCCATCCATAGGGCTACGCGATGGATAGAAGGGATGCAATCCAAAAATGGCGGATATGGCGCGTTTGATGTCGACAATACCTATTATTACCTGAATGAAATTCCGTTTGCCGATCATGGGGCATTGCTTGATCCGCCGACAGCCGATGTCAGCGCACGGTGTGCGATGTTGATGGCAAAAGCGGGTAAGGAATCAGGAATGTATCAAGCTGCCTTGGAGCGTAGCATTAATTATTTGCGATCGGAACAGGAAAAGGACGGTTCGTGGTTTGGACGTTGGGGGACCAATTACATTTACGGTACGTGGTCGGTATTGCTCGGTTTGGAGCAAACTAACCTGCCTAAAACAGATGTGCTGTACCTGAATGCCGTCAAATACTTAAAAGCCAAGCAACGGGAAGACGGGGGTTGGGGCGAAGATAATTACAGTTTCCACGATGTCAGCTACAGCGGCAAATACCATTTCAGTACCGCTTTCCAAACCGCCTGGGCGGTGTTGGGTTTAATGGCTGCAGGTGAAGCCCGCAGTGCGGAAGTTAAGGCGGGCATTGATTTTATCTTACGCAACCAACAAGCCGACGGTGTGTGGAATGACCCTTGCTTTACTGCGCCAGGTTTCCCCAGGGTTTTTTACCTGAAATACCACGGATATGACAAGTTCTTTCCGCTTTGGGCGCTCGCCCGATACCGTAACGAACTCGATAAGCAGTGATTACGGGTATCGTTGTCGCATTGCCGGAAGAAGCCGTTACCCTGACCGCAAAAAAAATTGCTAAAGGGTGTGTTGAGAAAATCAGCGATAACATTCTAGTCATCTACTCAGGTGCAGGTGGCAAAAATGCACGAACTGCTGCTGAATTATTGGTAAGGCAGGGTGCAAGCCAACTAATTAGCTGGGGGTGTGCGGCAGCTTTGGATGCTGGATTTAAGCCTGGGGATTTGGTGCTGGCTAGGAGTTGCATCGATGCCGATCAAGTGGCGGTTAATTTCGAAAACGAGGATTGGCTGGTACACGCAAAGGATCGGCTCAACACGCACGCAAGGCTGCGTATCTATTCGGGCAAACTGGCGGAAAGTAAAAGCATAGTGGTATCCAGGGGGGATAAAGCGCGGCTTGCCCAGGCAACCGGCGCGATTGCTGTGGATATGGAGAGCGTCGCTATAGCCAAGGCAGCACTAAGCCATGGCTTGCCGTTCCTATCCATACGGGCAATCGCCGATCCCCTCAACATGGATTTACCCAAAGCTGTCAGCTATGCACTAAACGATCAAGGCGATGTCGTGATGGGTAGGCTATTAACTTATTTACTGTGGCATCCTACCGAATTGCCGAGCCTAATCAGGCTGGGCTTGTGTTTTAATGCCGCCCAAAAAACCTTAAGACAAATTGCTAAGCAGCTTGATGTTCTGACAACGCCTCACCTCAAAGCGCAAATAAAGTCAATCTAACAAAAACCACGTATGACCACGCATCACACAACATTCCTTGATACTTTCCTGCACTGGTGTGAACGACAGGTCATACGTTTTCCATGGACATTGCTGATAGTCTCCCTTTTGTTGTGTGGAGCTATTTCTTATCATGTTTACAATCATCTCGGCATAAACACCAATACGGCTGAAATGCTGTCCCCCGACTTGCCGTTCCAGCAAAATCAACGGCGGATTGATAAGGCATTTCCGCAAGATGCGGCAACTTTGATCCTGATCGTTGAAGCAGGGACTCCGGAAGAAACCACGATTGCAGCCAGTCAATTGCAACAGCAACTTGGCAAGCTAACAGACCGCTTTGGCTCGGTGTATATTCCAACCGATAACAGTTTTTTCAGGCAACAGGCCTTACTTTACCTGGAACAAGCGGATCTTGATACCTTGGCTAAAAAACTCACAGACGCACAACCGTTTATTGGTCACCTAGCGCAAAATTATCATCTTGCCGGTTTGTTTGAAATCATCAGCCTTGCCCTAAACAAGCGTGATGAAAACTTGCCGATGGATTTAAATCCATTGCTGTTGGCGATTGACGGCAATATCAACCATCAGCTTATGGGTAAATCAAAGCGCTTATCCTGGCAAAGTTTGTTGGCGGAAGACAAGTTGAATACCGATGCTAACCGTACTTTAGTTATTGCTAAACCGAAATTGGATTTTAGTGAAATCCTGCCTGCCGATGCCGCTCAAACTTCGGCTCGGGAAGCCGTGAAGGCGATTATGACCGAAAACCAGTCAGTTAAAGTCCGAATCACGGGCGAGACTGCCTTAGAGCATGAAGAACTGGAAAGTGTCACGACCGGCGCCCAACTGGCGGGTATTCTTTCGTTAGTATTGGTGTTTGTAGTGCAATGGATAGGCTTGCGGTCACTAAAGTTATTGTCAATAACCTACATCGTGTTAATTATGGGTTTGATAGTAACCGCCGGATTTGCCGCTATCACTGTGGGTCATTTGAATGTCATATCCATTGCTTTTGCCACCTTGTATATCGGCTTGGGTGTCGATTATGCCGTGCATATTTGCCTGTATTACCGCGAACGTAGAGTGCGTGGTTACACTAACGACCAAGCCATCCACCATAGTATGAGTGGCGTTGGATCGTCATTGTTTTTATGTGCATTGACGACGGCATTGGGGTTTTTGTCGTTTATCCCTACCGATTATGCGGGAGTGTCGGAATTGGGCATCATTTCCGGTGGCGGCATTTTCATCGGGCTATTCATTTCGGTAACGGTGCTGCCGGCCTTGTTCTGCGTATTGCCCGTCAACAATCCCAAGCCGATCCATTCCGCATTCGCGCCGAAATTTATTGTTACCTTGCCGTTTCACTATTCAACGCCCATCCGCATTGTGTCCGTGTTATTAGGGATAGGAGCTTGCGTCGTGTTGACTAACCTGTCGTTTGATTCGAACCCCGTTAATTTACGCGACCCGAACAGCGAATCGGTGTCTTCCTTCAAGGAATTGCTGAAATCCAAAAACGATTCACCATTTGCATTGGTAACATTGGCGAATAATTTGGATGAATCCAAGGCGATTGCTGCCAAGATGGTTCAGTTACCGACTGTTCATGAGGCGGTAACCCTTGCTGATTTCGTGGCTAAAGACCAGGATGAAAAACTTGCAACCATTGAAGACCTGAGCCTGATTTTGGGTAACCAATTAGAAAACTTTGGCAAAACGTTGCCTGAGAACAGCAATCAAAAGCAGGCGCTTGTAACATTCAGCGATGAACTTAAAAAAGCCATTGCCGAAAATTCTCCCAATGCACCATTGGTAACTTTACAACAACTCCAACAACGTATTGAAGCCTTTATCAAACAGGCCGACAGTTCTGCCAACCCAGGGGCAAGTTATAGCCTACTCGAAAACAACATGCTGGGTTTATTGCCATACACACTTGAGCGTTTGAAAACCAGCTTGACAGCCACAGCATTTGGAATTGACGACATACCCGATTACATCCGTTCGCATTGGTTAAGCGTGAATGGCCTATACAAAATCTTGATTACGCCCAAACAAGACCTCAACAATCCCAAAAATCAAAAAGCATTTGTCGCCGATGCACAAAAAGTCGATAACAAGGTTTCTGGCTTACCTGTTGCCAATCAGGCTAGCGGCGACGCGGTGGTCAAAGCCTTCATCCAGGCTTTTGGTAGTGCATTTATAGCCATTGTGTTGGTCCTGTTGGTGATTTACAGGAGTTTCAAACAGACGGCATTGGTCATTATGCCTCTTGTGTTGGCTGCGTTGCTGACGGGCGCGACGAACGTATTGCTTAATAACCAATTCAATTTCGCCAATATTATTGCCCTACCATTGCTGCTTGGGCTGGGGATTGATAGCAGTATCTTGATTATGCATCGGCTACATTTTAATGTGCAAGAAAATGAAAACCTTCTACAAAGCAGTACGACACGCGGCATAATTTTCAGCTCTATCACTACCTTGTGCAGTTTTTCGAGCCTGTCGTTCACCTCACATCAAGGTATGGCCAGCATGGGCTTATTGTTGTCTATCGGCCTTTTTTTTACGGTGGTTTGTTCGCTAATTGTATTGCCCGCTTTTAGTGGAAAGCGGGTTTGATTGTTACACGACGATTTTTACTGACTAACATTTTGAGGTAACGAATGACTTTCAGCATCGCCGAACTTTTTACGGCACATAATCCTAATAAGTTCGACCTTTACGAACAGTATTTGAACAACCAAATGGTCAGGGTATTGAAGACTATTGGTTATGACCGCCATTACAAGAGAGCGGTCGGGCAATATCTCTACGACCAGGATGGTAGTGAGTACCTTGATTTGCTCAGTGGTTTTGGGGTTTTTGCCCTAGGCCGTAATCATCCGACCATAGCCCATGCCTTAAAAGAGGTGTTGTCTTTGGAATTGCCCAATCTTGTGCAACTGGATGTTTCGGTGTTAAGCGGTTTGCTGGCGCAAGAATTGTTGAAGACTACACCCGATAACATCAATAAGGTGTTCTTCTGCAATTCCGGCACAGAAGCCGTAGAAGCCGCCATCAAGTTCGCCCGCTTTACCACCAAGCGCGAAAAAATTGTGTTCTGTGAGCACGGATATCATGGCTTGACGATGGGTGCCTTATCGTTAAACGGGGAGGAAATCTTCCGTGAAGGTTTCGGGCCGTTGATTCCAGGCTGTAGCCCGGTGCCATTCAATGATATTGCCGCCTTGGAGAAAGCCTTAAGCAATAAGGATGTCGCGGCTTTTGTGGTTGAGCCTATCCAGGGTAAAGGCGTCAATCTGCCGGATGACAACTACCTGCCGGAAGTGGAAAAGCTTTGTAAAAAATACGGCACTTTATTCGTTGCCGATGAAGTGCAAACCGGGCTGGGGCGCACGGGCAAGTTTTGGGCTATCGACCATTGGGGTATCAAGCCCGACATGATCTGTATGGCGAAGGCCTTGTCGGGCGGACATGTGCCCGTAGGCGCGGTCGCGATGACCCAGAAAATTATGGATACGGTTTATAACCGCATGGACAGGGCGGTGGTGCATGGTTCGACCTTTGCCAAAAACAACCTGGCAATGGCGGCAGGGCTTGCAACTTTGCATGTGTTGAAAGAAGAAAACCTGATTGAAACCAGTGCAGCAATGGGGAATGAAATTATCGCCAGTATTAATGCCATGTCTGAGAAGTACGAGTTCCTGATGGAAGCCAGAGGAAAAGGCATGATGATTGCAATTGAATTCCAGTCGCCCAAAAGCCTCAAGCTGAAAGCGGCCTGGGCGATGTTGGAAGCGGCAAACAAAGGCTTGTTCTGCCAGATGGTGACTATTCCCTTGTTCAAAGAACACCGCATACTGACCCAAGTCGCGGGTCATGGCATGAACGTGGTTAAGTTGTTACCGCCGTTAATGCTCAATCAGAAAGACCGTGACCATATTGTTAATTCATTTGATAAGGTGATTTCTGAAACTCATCAAATCCCTGGTTCTATCTGGGATTTGGGCAAAAATCTCGCCAGCCATGCCTTGAAAGGGAAGAGTAAGTGATATGAAACGAATTGTAGAAATAATGTGTTTGATGCTTTCTTTAATTTACGCCAGTAACCTGTATGCTCATGCCGTTGTGACCGATCATTCGCTAAAGATTGCACAACCCAAAGCCAACCAGGCCAAAAAAATCGAATTGACCTTTAATTCAAAAATTGAATTGGGTTTGTCGCAGGTTTTTCTGGTCAGCAAAGGTGATGTGCACACTTTACTGCCTATAGGCAAAGGCGACAAACAGGGCAATGTCAGGGTTGACTTGCCGCCTTTACCCCCTGGTGAGTACGCGCTTAGGTACAAAATATTTGCGGCTGACGGTCATTTGACCGAAGACGTTATCCATTTTTCTGTAACCCCATAGGAAGTTTTATTATGGCTGGCATTGCTGATTTTCTCGATTCCCTCATTGGTGGCTTAGACCTGATTTGTTTTTGTTTGGCGATTGGAGGCCTGTTTTGGGGTGTCTTAATATTACGTCCGTGGCATCAGGAAAATGGCTACAACAATGAATTGTTAGACAAAACGATAGCCCTCATTTACAAGGGAGCATTTTGGCTGGCAGCCGCGCAATTGTTTAAGGTTATCCTTAAAATCTGGCTCATGACTGCCTTGTTGGACAAATGGCCATTCCCTGAATTTGCCGGTACCACACAATTTATCGGCGGTATCATAAGGACTTTATTGACATTGGTGTTGGCGGGGTACTGCTATCTTTACCTTCGCAATCACCCTTATTCAAAAGGCCATTGGCGTACGGCTAACGTAGTGGCCATACCCATGATTGTTTCTGGGGCGTGGCTGGTTCATGGGGCAGGGCGATTTGAGAATCAGTTCTTTCTCATGACATTTACTGCGCTGCACCAAGTGGCGGCGGCTATTTGGATCGGCAGCATTTTTCAACTCGTCAACCTGTGGATTTTACGCAGTGAACAAAAAATTCCTCACACCTTATGGCCGCAGTTGTTACGAAAATTTTCGCCCTACGGTATGGTCGCAGTGGCGGCCATATTGGCTTCGGGCTTACCGATTGCCTTGCAGTACATCGACACTTGGAACGGTTTGGTGGGTACGGGTTACGGTAATTTGCTGACGGTCAAGTTTATCTTATTGTCAATGGCATTAGGTTATGCTTGGTTGAATAGGTCTGCCGTGTTTACTTATGGCAGTATGGGCAATGATTACGCTTTAACTCGCCGTGTGCCTTATTATATTGAAGCCGAGACTTTTGTATTGGTGACATTGTTGTTTACTGCCGCCAGTTTGGCGTCGCAACCCCCCGCTATCGATATTCCGAGTTTAACGGCTACTTGGCAGGAGGTGCTTAATACCTTTAACCCACAAGTGCCGCTTACCCAATCGCCAACGCATACGGACTTGCTTGCTGGCGAAGCGGGACGGGTGGCGATAGTCGGGCAGGTGCCATCGGTTGCGGCAACCGAATGGTCAAACTATAACCATAATATCTCCGGTATTTTTCTTACCACCATGAGTTTCTTTGCGATGTTGTCGTATGTGAAGCAATTAAACGCACTAAAAGCTGTCAATAAGTATTTGAGCTTCACCCAATACTGGCCTATGGGTTTTGTGTTATTGGGTATATTTTTATTTTTTCGCAGCGATGCGGAAACCTGGCCTTTAGGCCCTATCGGGTTCTGGGAAAGCACGTTCAACAATGGTGAGGTTTTGCAGCATCGTATTGCGACATTGCTGGTGTTTACCTTGGGAGTCATTGAATTACGTGCACGATTGAGCCAAAATGCCAGCCAGTCCTTAATCTATGCCTTTCCTGTGTTGTCTGCTTTTGGTGGATTAATGTTGCTCACGCATTCCCATATTGGATTTCAACCCAAAAGTGCTTTTCTTATTCAAGTAGGCCATACGGCGATGGGGGTTTTTTCGCTCATACTGGCTTGCGGACGTTGGCTGGAATTAAAGCTCGATAGCCCCGGCAAGGAGATTGCCGGGTTTGTTTCTGTCGCAGCCCTCTTTATCATTGGCCTTATCCTGATGTTCTATCGCGAGCCACTTTACTGACATGAACAACCAAACCAAACCTCCATTATTAAGCGGTATAAACTTTCCTTCCGATGTCAGGAAGCTAAAGAAAGCGCAGCTAAAGGTCTTGTCGAAGGAGCTGCGAGACTACCTGACGCAGACCGTGAGCATCTCGGGCGGTCATTTCTCGGCGGGCTTGGGGACGGTCGAGCTGACCGTCGCCCTGCATTACGTCTTCAACACCCCCGAAGACCAACTGGTCTGGGAC
>NZ_AYLO01000139.1 GCF_000496735.2 Methyloglobulus morosus KoM1 | reverse complement strand
TTGAGTTGAATGTAAACAGGTCCAATAGAAATAGCTAGGCTAATAACCCAGACTTCTGATATATTCTTACGTTATTAGCATCGATATAGTTGGAGTATGAAATGGCTGCTACCGCAACACTTTCTAGTAAATATCAAATATCCATCCCTAAATCCGTTCGTGACGAGCAGCATTGGCAGGCAGGGCAGCAATTTGTTTTTATCCCGAAAGGCAAAGGGATGTTGGTGATGCCTGTGCCCAGTTTTGAGCAGCTTAAAGGCATTGCGGTCGGTGCTGACCCTACGGATTTTAGGGACCGTAACGACCGTTTTTAATATCCCTGGGGCAGAACTAGTGCGCGTCGTCGATACCTCCATTTGGATAGAATGGCTGATTGATAGCACGCTAAAACAAGCAATTGTTGAGGCGTTTCCTGAAACCGCCCAGTGTATTGTGCCAACAATCGTGCAATTGGAGCTTGATAAGTGGCTCACTCGTGAAGTTGGCGAGTCAGAAGCCGACCAAGTCATTGCGTATACACAAAACTGTGTCGTGGCGGTGTTAGATACAAAAATTGCCTTACAAGCTGCAGATTTACATCGCCAATTCAAACTCGCTACAGCGGATGCCATCGTCTATGCAACCGCATTGGCTTATGGTGCAGACTTACTCACTTGCGATGCCCATTTTGAAGGGCTGCCAAATGTGATATTTATCCGAAAATATTAGTTAGTAGGCTCGGCTGAATAACATGGGTCCAATAAAAAACGCATGAACTGCCACTTTGATACGGTACTAATAGATTGTGAACAGCCGGATAGTATTGGCCGTAATTTCGTCAAAGCAAGCTCCCGATGGGATACTTAAGCTGGGTTGATTTTATTCTTTATCCTGCTGACATTGCGATATTGGGTTATAGGGGGATTGATCGGTCTAAGAAGGTCAAGATTGCGGCCTAGTTTTGGCATTCTATTCTCAAATTTTACGCAAAAAAAACCCAGCATGACGCTGGGTTTTTCCACAGACTAAATATCTTCTTAAAGTGCGATAGAGCTTGACGCAGATGGTCTTTGCTTTGTACCGTCTTGAGGATCCATGCAGCCTGTTAAGCCAACAATCATCAAAGCGACAGCTACAAGTGATATAACTTTTTTCATAAAATTATCCTCCAATGGGTTTGAATTTTTTATTTTATTGTGCGCCTTAAAAGCACAGTGAATTTATATCATGACTGGAAAGGGGATGCAATAATAAAAACTTTAACTACCAACACGGGTCATAACGAATTGATGTCAGTTGGCATATCAAAACTGATTTGCTTATCTGTCCACTTCACCGATCCGATAGTAAGCCATTGAGATAAAAAGTTTTTATGCAATTGGTCAAAAACCCAATCCGTAGGGGCGTCAATTTTCTTCATTTTGATATTAAAAATTGCGTCTTTAAGGTTTATTCCCATTTTCTGTCCCCAGAAGGCGGTCACTTTCATGATGAATTTATGAAGGCGTTGGTTATCTATCGTCGGGGTGACAGCAATATTCGCCCACATCGAATGGACGCGTCCCCAATTAGGGGCCAATAACCGCCCTTGTTCATTAACAAACGGCAACCAGTGCTCCGTCCCATTGGGTTCTACGTAGGTGATCCCCAAGATGCGGTCATAGCCCTCGAAATGGTCGTGTAAATACAGCGCATGGGGCGTAATCCCCAGAAAAGTCGAAGACACCATGAGCAAGGCATTGCTGGCCTGGGAAATCGGTTTGCTGAACGCTAATTTTTCGTAATCAAGCGGTAGGCGATAAAAGATCCCATAATGAACCGTACTGTTTAATTGCAAAAACAACAAAGTGATCACGATTTTTGTGAGCTTCATGGACAACGCTTTGGGCTTTTGTATTCCGTACTGCTCAAATACACGGTGGTACCAAGTCGTGTCAGGTAGGGGCGTATCGACTAGACACTCAACATTACAGTTAATGCGTTGGCGAGAGTCGGCAATTGACCGATATTGTCGCTCAGCTATTTGCTTGATCCCTGGTAAACCCAGTAATACGCCAAATATCGCCGAATATCGCATTTTGAGCAGGATTTGGCGATAGGTCTCAACACCTGAGTAAATCCGGTTACGCCCGTCCAAGGCGTATAAATCGGTCAATAAGGTGTCCATTCCTATTGCAACGACTTGTGGATACTTGGCGGCATATTCTTGTGCCGATTTAAAATCAATGCACCCGAATAGATCGAAATGGTTAATCGTCAATACAGTCCGGTTGCATAGCGGGCATTGCTGGTCGTAAAAGACGGTGAGGGAGGGATGCTTTGGTTTGAAACAATCGACGAGAGTGCGCCACCACCTGAACGGTACCAGCAGCACGTAACAAATGAGCATTCCCATCCCAAACGGGTAAATATTCAGGGTCAGGGTAATGCCCAGATGCAGCCCTAATCCGATACAAAGGTAAACAGCACGTAATCGCGGGTGTGCGTAAAAAAATACGAAGGTAAATTGGAAAACTATGATCGTGTAGCCTATCGTTTTTTGTAGCCACTCGAGATTAAGCAACGGTGACATGTCGAGTGCAGAAACATAATAAGGCTGGGTCGCTGGCAACCACGAACCCAAACCGTTGCGCCAATGCTCGGCGAATTGCTTATGGACATCCGAATCCAGATATAGCCAGCCTAAGCAAACAATAATCGGCAAATGGTACGCCAGCGCAGAAACCGTGGCTGGTGGATACTGGTTGTAGTGCTTGAACGGGTTACGGAGCTTGTAGCGCAGGCCGTCAATCGAGAATGCCCGGTCGCCCGGCATGAACAGGAGGAAAAATCCAACGCCGATCATGAATGTGTCAAAGCCTCCGTCAAAATCCCGCTGCATTGGCGTGAAATTGACAAACACGATCCAGAATAGGTAGTTGGCGGTTAGGGCAAATTGGTAGCGATAACCCACCACGACGCAACACGCAACCATTCCCCACAAGCATAAGAACAGCGGGATGCCAGGAAACTCAACGTCTATATAGGGTACGGGATCGAAAATTAAATGATTGAAATAATAAAGGAAGCAGATTTCCTGCAGGGTCACTAGGCCATAAAAAACACGGAATAGGCCGATACCCGTGGCGGGTACTTGCTGCGAAAGCAGGCGCAAAATTTTGTTATACACAAATTGATACATTTCAAAATTCGAACTATCGAAAAAGAATGTACGGATTATCGGACAAGGCGGGCGGAGATTATTATAAACAGCAGATAAGCTAAGGCCGCTAACGACTCAAAAGAATCGATAGCGGCCTAAGAACAGAAAAAATCAAATAATGACTTATTTCTCGTCGTCTGGATGTGGCGCGAAAACCCACTTCAAAAGCAAAACAACTAAGCCAATAATAACGAGAAGTCCCACTACACCGCCTGGTGTTTTCAATGTTTCAGTTAAATCTAAGATGAACCCCATGTCTGTCCTACCTATTAATTTTATTTTAGAGATTGCCGCTCATCGTGCGGCAAATGGAGTGGATTATGATACTTTAGGCAACTTTAAAGTCAAGGTTTTGTTGATTTCTTAGCGTGAAAACAGTGAATTAAGCGGTTATTGAAAGCAATAATTAAGAGGGTTCAGCCTATTGGGTATCCAATTCCGAAATATCCAATGAAGGGGCACTAATCCTGGCTAGGTTCGTGCAAGTGCCTTCTGGCGCGGATAAGTGAAACAGTGACTACCAGCACTAATGCAACAAGGGAAAACTCCAATAACAGAAATGCTGCGATCTTGAAATACGCAAAGTACGGATGAACGAACCTGACTAACCATCCGCCGGCTTCGTCAGCAAGCGCAGACGTATAGGTTAACGCGCTTAACCAGATTTTTAGGCGTGTCGAAAAATGGGTCATCAACATTAAATGCGTCAATGTGATGACTAACATGCCCATAGAAAATAAGTGAAAGTGCGACACCTCCAGCATACCTTGATAACTTTTAGGCTGGGTAAATTCTTCTTCGGACCCCAAATAATAAGCAATCACGGATTGTGGTGTCAGGTTCATGTGGTGAAAATACAATAGGGCATTGCTGACCCAAAGCAAGGCAATATAACCCAGGAACATCAACACCAAGGCATTCAGCAAAGATTTACGGTGCTGTTCGCCCGTCACAAAATAGCGCATCAGTTTTTGCCTTGGGCCTTTACCATGGTCAGATAAATCGCCATTATTTTGCGGACACTGTTGACCGCTGCGCGCGTGCTTAAGGTGGCGCCGGAAACGCCCTGCACGCCTTTGTTAAAATCGACTTCCTCCAATGGTTTGCCGTTAAGTTGTTCAAACCAGTGTTCTGGCGGTTGGTATTCAGGCGGTTCATGGAATGCCAAGGTATAGACATTGCGTACTAACCCTTCAGGTGTCAGCACGATCATTAAGGTTTCCGGTTTGGTCCGTACCGTAATGGTTTCAATGGCGGCATAGCCCAGGATTTTGCCTTGTTGTTTACCGACATAAAAGGTAAATAGGCCGGAATCCAGCTTCACTTTGGCAGTTTTTTGTATAGCGGCCATTTGCTGGTCGTCTGGGAAAAGCGACAGATTTTCGATTTGCGTTCCTTCGCCAAAAGCCAGCACCATCGCTTCGTTTTTGCTGTAAAAAATCGTGGCAAAGCTGGGCATAGCCGCAGCCAGCAGTCCTATTAAGATGATCAACCTGCTATTTTTGAGCATTTCCATTCGTTACCGTATCGGTGTCAAGGCAATCGTAAAATATTATCAACCATTCAGTCTTAAACAAAACGCCAGCCTATTCGGTCGATAACGACGATCAATAGGCTGGCGATTTTTGTCGTCCAGTATAACGCCGGAAAGGACAATCTACACGAAATACCGATGATTTAATTAGAAAATAAACCCAAACCCTAAATTAAAGTCATCCGGTACGCTGCCTGTTTTTGCCGAAATGTTGCGGTAATCCGCCTTGATGACGACATTGGGTATCGGTTTATACTGCAAACCCACTTGATAAATACGCCTGTCCATATTGCCATCATCAAGAAAACCAGTCGGCGTTTGTGCGATGGTGTCGAACTGCTCATAGCGAAAAAATGGCGCGAGGTATTGCGTTGTGTCGGCAATAAAGTGGGGCAAAATGTCATAACCGACTTCGGTATACCAGCCATAATTTTCAGACCCGACCACTGCGCCATCTTTCCCTTCAATTGTGCGTTGGGCGCTTATTAAATCAGCATTGTCAATATGGCCCCAAGATCCCAAAGCACGCCACTCCAAGCCGTGATATTTCCATTGGGCATGGGCTTCATAAAGTTGGACTAACACATCGGGGTTTTTCCCGGCAAAGGTCTGATTTTGACCGGAATTGCCAATATAAGCAGAACCACCTACCGATACACCGGGCAATACTTGAGGCGCATAATCCATGCGTGCAACATAGCCAAAATCTTCCGCTTTCGCGTTACTGCCACTACCGCGACCTTCCCTAATACCTCCAGAACTAAATTCTTCCGCATTCAAGCCATTGACCAAGTAAGTGGTGTAAGTCAGCCCCGGCGCGATTTGCCCAAACAAGCCGATACCGACTTCACGCCACGTACTGGGGATAATACGCCGTTCGACTTCGGGGCGATTGTTACCAAAGAAGAAGGGGGGTTCATGGATCTGGTTGATAAAGCCCATGGGCATCAACACCAACCCCGCCCTGATATTGGCCAAGGGATCGATGAAAAAATCAAGTGCTGCAAATTCGACGGAGACTTCGCCTTTTTCTTCAGAGCCTTCCCCAGTCGTTGCGTGTTCAAATTCTAGTTCACTGTTGAACAGGATGTTGTCGGTAAATTTATAACCCGCATACAACACCATACGCTCAAGGTCGGCAGAATTCTTGTTATTACCCTTATCACCGACAATTGCTTGATAGCTCCCTTCCCCATAACCGCCTATAGACAAACCTTTGCCGACGGCATAAATTTTCGATGCGGCAGGCCCCAAGCCATAAGCACTTTTGTATTTGGCCTCTTCAGGTATCGCCAAGTTGGTACGTAATTTTTCGACCTCCTGGCTTAACACATCGGTTTTGCGTTCCAACTTTTTAACGCTGCTGGTTTCGGTGTTTGCAGTTGGCGGTTGGTCGCCGACAGGCGTACTTGCCAATTGGGATTTCATCGTTTCGATTTCTTGTTGTTGTGCCTGGATAATCTTCCACATATCATCCATCGTTTTGGGTTTTTCCAAAGCAAAGCTTGCCGTACAGACAGTAAACAGCGCCACTGCGGTACTGCTCGTTAAGGTTATTCGATTGATTTTCATGCCCACCCCTTATCAAAAATTAAAACAGTAAGGAGAGTATAATATAAACAAACTAAAAGATACAAATGATTCTTATTTGTATTGTTTAATAAAAGCGATGCCATCGGTTTTTCTTGGCATAGGACAAAAGACCTTGGTTGGGTAAGAATTACAGCACGATGAAATTGATAAAACTAGATAAAGACCTCGTACAGAGGTTGGCAACGCCCCCTATTTATCGTCGAACAGTTCTTCAACTGTGCCGATAAAACACCCCTTAGTGAGTCGGGTTAATACCTTGTCGCCCACACTCAACTGTTCAGTCGACCTGATGATTTTTCCTGAATTTTGTTCTGTAACCAAAGCATAGCCACGGTTCAAAGTGGCTAAAGGGCTGACCACGTGTAAAGTTTGGCTGGCGTTCAGTAAACGCTGATTTAAATGTTCTAGATGAATTTTTGTTGTGGAGATTAAGCGTTCACTTAGGTAAGTCTGTCGTTGCTGCTTGCGGTGGATAATTGATAATGGCGAGGACTGCCATAAACGTGCGGTTTGGGTTTCGACGATTCTTCGGTCATTCGCTAATTGATGCAGAACGGCTTTTTTTAACTGGGTTTCAACTTCCTCCAAACGCGTCCTGTTTCGCGTCAACTTTCGTTTTGGGTGGTGTTGCAGCAGCCGTCCGTTCAGCCAGTCTATTTTTTGTTGAAGCTGCCTAAGTTGCCTTTGTAAATGCTGTTGCAGGCGTGTTTCTAATTCAATGAATGTACACAGCCATTGCTGTTGATCGGGTGCGGTACTCGCCGCTGCGGCGGACGGCGTTGCGGCGCGCAAGTCGGCAACAAAATCGGCGATGGTTGTATCTGTTTCATGTCCAACACCGGAAATAACCGGAATCTGGCTGGCAAATATCGCCCTGGCGACCATTTCCTCATTGAATGCCCACAGGTCTTCCAGGGAGCCGCCCCCCCTGGCAAGAATAAGCACATCGCATTGCTTAAGCGTGTTGGCCGTTGCAATTGCTTTGGCAATCTCGATTTTGGCGTTTTCACCCTGTACGGCAACGGGATAGATGATGACTGGGATAGCCGCAAAGCGTCGTCGCAGTACCGTCAAAATATCCCGGACGGCAGCACCCGACGGGGATGTAATAACACCAATTGCCTTGGGCAGGATAGGCAGTATTTTTTTGTGGGATGCCAAAAACAAGCCTTCATCCGACAATTTCAGCTTGAGTTGGTCGAATGCCCTGCGTAAAGCACCGTCTCCCGCTTCTTCCATGAGCTCAACGATGAGTTGGTAGTCGCCACGGGGTTCATACAGGCTGACTTGTGCCTTGACAACAACCTGTTTGCCGTTTTCTGGTTTGAATGACCGACGCTGGTGGGAACGGAACATGGCGCAACGAACCTGGGCGTTGGCATCCTTTAGGGTGAAATAACAATGTCCAGATGAGGGAATGCTGAGGTTGGAAATTTCACCCTCGACAAGTATCGAGAGGAAATGCCCGTTGAGCAAAAGTCCGGTTTCGCGGTTGAGTTGGCTGACGGTATAAATTATTTGCGACACGGGTAATACGAATTAAATGCCAGTGGCAGGACGTGTCAATCCGAAGTTGCGGACGTATATTCCAACTTATCGGCGAGTCCCCTGTAATGACTACGGAAATACAATAGGGGTTCACCTGCGCGGCAAGTGACTTCTTGAACTTCGCCTACCAAGATCCAGTGCGTACCTGCACGGACTTTTTCAGTAATTTTGCATTCCAGCGACATAAGGCTGTCATCCAAGATCGGTACGCCCGTAGTGCCTGTATGCCAAGGCGTGTTTGCAAAGCGTTCTTCTTGGCTCCTGCCGCCGGAAAAATTATTGGAAACATCTTGTTGGCGGTCACTCAAAATGTTAACGGCAAAACACTGGTTTTGCTCGATATTTTCTCCCGTATCCGCAGATTGGTTAAGGCACACCAAAATTTGTGGTGGCTCAGCGGAAACACTGCAGAATGCGGTCACTGTCATGCCGCGCACACCATATTTTTCTGATTGCGATGTGACGACGGCAACGCCGCTTGCCCACAGTTGTAATGCCTTCTTAAAATCACCCGAATCCACCGCCATTCACATCTCCACTCATTGTCCATACCTCGAAAGATGCCGTTAGCTTTAATAGCAGCAACGAAATCCAGCGCGTTCATTAATTGTAGGCGATATGTTACAACAGCCGTGGCTTGCTGGGTAATTATTGCTGGGAGAACGGATGGGCTAGGCGGCTTTCGGGATGAATGGTTACAAACACCATAGGACAGGCTTTATGCCCATTTCCGCCTTGCTTATCAACAGGCTTAAAAGCGTGACATCAAAAAACAAGCGACTAAAGCAAATTTTTGATGATCTCCCTTTCCTCTTTTAATTCAGCTTCTGTTGCCCGCATATTGCGTAGGCTGAAGTCGTTGATGTCCAGTCCTTTTACCACAGAAATTTCGCCGTTTGTTACCCTAACAGGGAACGAGTATACCAAGCCTTGCTCGATCCCATAGCTGCCGTCAGAGGGTATGCCCATGCTGACCCAGTTGTCTTCTGGGGTACCCAAAGCCCAATCGCGCATCTGGTCCACCGCCGCATTGGCGGCTGATGCCGCGCTGGATTGCCCACGGGCGTTGATGATTTCGGTGCCGCGTTGCTGTACTTTAGGGATAAATTCATCGGTAAACCATTCGTAATCGACCACGGATAAGGCATTCGCGCCTTTGACTTCGGCATGGTGCAGGTCGGGATATTGGGTGGCGGAATGGTTGCCCCAGACTATCACGTTCTTTACCTCTTTTGACAACACGCCGCATTTTTCGGCCAATTGGCTTAAGGCGCGGTTATGGTCAAGCCGGCTCATGGCGGAAAAATTTTCCGGCCTTAAATCAGGCGCATTCCGCAATGCAATCAACGCGTTTGTGTTGGCGGGGTTTCCGGTCACCAGCACTTTTACATTCCTGTTTGCCACTTCATTGAGCGCCTTGCCTTGTACGGAGAAAATTTCGGCATTGACCACGAGTAAGTCCTTGCGCTCCATTCCCGCGCCTCGTGGTCTTGCGCCTACCAGAAAGGCATAGTCTGCTTTTTTAAATGCCTTATAAGGATCATCGGTTATTTCTACACGATGCAGCAATGGGGCGGCGCAGTCGCTGAGTTCCATGACTACGCCTTGCAAGGCTTTCATCGCAGGCGGGATTTCCAGCAAGTGCAAGATGACAGGCTGGTCGGGGCCTAACAAATCCCCAGCCGCCAACCTGAACAGCAAGGAATAGCTAATGTTACCTGCTGCACCAGTGACCGCTATATGGACGGGGGTTTTCATGGTTATCCTATGTTGTTTTGGCAATTGTGGGAGTTTAACCAGCAACTTCTTATCCAGCAACCGCTAATTGTGCAATCGTTGCAAATTCGCGCTACTTTTTTTGGATGAATCCTTCTAACCTAATGAAAAGATAGCGCTTAAGCCGTGGTTGTAGTAAAGTCATTTTTGGTGACCGCCAAGTTAGCGCCGCATTGCACCCACCAACTTCGCATAACAGGGTTTATCCAGGGATGCCCTTTTTATCCTGACCGGTTGTACAGCTTAACCAAATGCCTTAGCCTTTCCGTTCGTTCAGGCGTAAGTTGATTCCAATGGAAACGCCATGTCCAATTGCCTACCGTCGTCCCTGGTGTATTCATTCGATGCTCAGTCCCCAACTCTAAGATGTCTTGCATAGGGATGATGGCAAGATTGGCCACCGATGCCATGGCTTCCCGGATCAAGGCGCAGTATAAGGGCAATTGAGGGCTGCCTAAATATTCGAAAATCTTATGCCTGTCGGCATCATTAAGCCTTTCTAACCAGCCTATGGTTGTGTCGTTATCGTGCGTTCCGGTGTATGCCACGCAATTGGTGATATAGTTGCTGGGCAAATAAGGATTGTTCGGGCCGTCGCCAAAGGCGAATTGGAGGATTTTCATGCCCGGCAAATTAAATTCATCCCTCAACTCCTCGACTTCAGGGGTAATAATACCCAGGTCTTCAGCCACCAGGGGAATATCCCCTAATGCTGACTTAATGGCGCTTAGCAAGGCTTTTCCGGGCGCTTTTGCCCATTGTCCATTGATTGCAGTTTCCTCGGAAGCGGGTATTTCCCAAGCCGCTTCCAGGCCACGGAAATGGTCGATACGCAGAATATCAAACAATTCCAGTTGCGTTTGCAGACGGTCTATCCACCAAATAAAGCCGGTTTTCTGTAAATTATGCCAATTAAAATGCGGATTGCCCCAACGCTGTCCGGTTTCCGAAAAATAGTCCGGTGGCACGCCGGCAACAACGACCATTTCGCCGTTATCATCTAGCTTGAACACCTCGCGGTTAGCCCAGACATCGGCGCTATCGTAAGACACGAAAATAGGGATGTCGCCAAACAGCAGTATGCCCTGCTGTCCGGCATAAGCCTTGAGTTCAAGCCATTGCCGGAAAAACACGTATTGCTGGAATTTTGTCGTGTCGATGTGGACTTTTAAGCGTCGACGGGCTTCCTGCAAAGCCTTTATTTCCCGATCCCTGTAATGCTCAGGCCATTGGTTCCAAGATTGCTCTTGGAATTCATTCCTGAGCGCCATAAACAAGGCGAAATCATCCAGCCAGAAGTCTTTTGAGTGACAAAAATGGGTAAAATCCAGTTTATCGGCTTCATGGGCGCATTCCAAAAAGCCTTGAAATGCCTTGGTGAGCAACTGGTTGCTTTTAGGGTATCCCAAAGCATTTTTTGGTTCCGACGTAATATCAGTATGCCTAAGCCATCCTTGTTTACATAACCAATCAATGCTGATTAATTCAGGATTGCCGGCATGGGCTGACAAGCTTTGATAGGGCGACCTGTCTGCGTGGGTAATCCCCAAGGGCAGCGTTTGCCACACCGTAATGCCGGTGTCGTGCAAAAACCTGACGAAATGATGAGCTTCCTGCCCTAAATCACCCACCTCGCCCGTACCTGGCAACGAAGTGATATGCAAAAGAACACCCGCTCGACGTTTATCTAATATGGGCGACATAATAGTGGATTAAGATTGTGTGCCGGGGCGCATTGCCCCACCCATTGCAGGCCGGCCAAAGCCTTGGGTAAATGACAATGCAAGATAAGAGGGGGGGGCTTCTCCTAATAATCGATATAAATTAGCCAAATTCAGGCGGAATTGTTTTTCAAAGTTGCTTACTGCTTCACCAGGGTTATAGTCACCAAACCACCAGAACCAATCGGAACCTTCGCAAATCGCCAGTTGCAATTCGGCCGCCTTGATTTGTTTCTCGCTCAATCGTTTTGCGGAAATGGCCTTATCGAAGGCCCACTTTACGTCACCCAGCATGTCCCAACCCCGATTCTTGTCGGTATCGCCTATCCAGGTCGAAAATGTTCCATAGACCCAACTGCCTGCCACTAGCCTGTTCAGCGGCTTAACTTCCACCTTGCTTTTCAGGCATTCGGAAAAAGTCATGAGTTCAATGTGCGGATGCAATGTCAGGCGTTTATACAAGGCGCTCAGGAAATAATAGCCATTTTCTGGAAAATATTCCCAGGCATTCTCGCCATCCATGATGATGGACACCACTGAGTCTGACGGTTCGTTGGCAGCAATAATCTCAAGGTGTTTAATCAAATCGCTGACGGCATCATCCCCGTGCCATTTTGAGTATTCAAAACCAATCAGGTCGGATAATCCGTCGTCCCTGAAAAAACAAGGGATAGAAGTGTTCTTAACCTTAAAGGGATGGTGGATGCCTACCGGCGTCTCATTTTCCGGCAGGTTTAGGCTGTTGTGCAGTACGGAACCGCCAGTGGCTGCCCATTTAAAGCCAAAATCACTAAGGATTTTGAGGGTAAGCTCGCTAACGCTGCCCTCCGAAGGCCAGCAACCTTCCGGGTTAAAACCAAAAAAACGCCTGAATGTCTGGACACCTTTTTCAAGGTGCCAAACAACCCGCTCTTCCCCGCCTGGATAGGCTTTCAAATCCGGCATGGGGGCATTGGGCATGGCCTCATGGGTAGAATTTAAGTCCAGCAACAGCGGCATGATGGGATGGGCATACGGGGTCACCGAAAGTTCAATCTGCCCCCTTTTTGCCAGGGCCTTATAGCGGTAAATCACATTGGACAGTTGCTCGCCGATGATTTCCAGGATTTCAATCCGGTCGTGTAAGGTGTAACTGCTGCCTTTTTCAATCAGGTGTTTAATCCGGTTATCGCTTAGTTTTACCGTTTCCCCCATCCAGGCCAAGTGATACCAAACCAGTATGTCGCAGATAAATTGGGCATTCACATAATCCAAGAAATCGTAATTATGTTCCAGCCATTCCGCCATTTTAACCAGTTTCTTGTATGCGGGGTATCGGTCAACTTGCCTTTCCCGATTTGCCCGTAAGCAGTCTTTGACCAGCTTCATACGGTCTTCCAGGTCGGCGGGTATGCTGGGGGCGACAAGCGCAGCCAACAAGGGGTCGGTAATCGATATGCGGTCCTGTAAATAGGCGCTGACCTGCTTGGCATATTCTTCGATTTGTTCCAGCAAGATAGGCGCAAAATTGACCACTGCTTTGGCATTGGGTACAGCCTCCAGGTGTGCCGCCATATCGACATAATCCTTGATAACGTGGAGGTAAGTCCAAGGCAGCTTGAATACACCGGTTTGCAAGTCACGGTATTCGGGCTGGTGCATGTGCCAGCACAAGACCAGCTTCAGTCTATTTTTTTCCATATTCTCTATCTGACATACCGCAATTTTTGCCCAAGCATGTCCGGAGTGACAAGAGCCACGCCACCTGGGCTGACATGGTATTTTTTTCGGTCTTCTTCCAGGTTTTCACCGATCACGGTCCCTTCCGGCACTTCGCAACCTTTTTCTATGATGGCCTTGGTGATACGGCAGTGGCGGCCGATGGTGGAATCCGGCAGCACAATGCTGTCTTCCACGGTAGTAAAGGAATTGACCCTGACATTGGAGAACAGCAGGGAGTGCCGCACTTTTGCGCCGGAGATCACGCAACCCCCCGAAACCATTGAATCGACCGCTTGCCCACGCCTATCGTCATCATCGAACACAAATTTTGCGGGCGGCGTTTGTTCCTGGTAAGTCCAGATCGGCCAAGTTTTGTCGTACAAATTCAATTCGGGGTTCACGCCGATCAATTCCATGTTGGCGGACCAATAAGCGTCAATCGTCCCAACATCACGCCAGTAACTTTGCCCGCCCGTTTGTAAGTCCAGGAAAGGATACGCATTCACCAAATATTTGTCGATAACCGAAGGGATGATATCCTTGCCGAAATCACGGCTGGATCCTTTGGTGTCTGCGTCCTTAATCAACTGTTCGTACAGGAATGTGGCATTAAAAATATAAATCCCCATTGATGCCAACGCCGTGTCTGTCCTGCCGGGCATGACCGGCGGATTTGCTGGTTTTTCCACGAAATATTTGACCCGGCGGTTTTCATCCACATCCATCACGCCAAAAGCGGTGGCTTCTTCCAGGGAGACTTCGATGCAGCCGATGGTCAAATCGGCATTTTTCTTGACATGGTCGGCAATCATGGCGCCATAATCCATCTTATATATGTGGTCGCCTGCCAACACCAGGATGTATTTAGGTTGACGTGTCCGCAGGATGTCGATGTTTTGGAACACGGCATCCGCCGTGCCTTTGTACCAGGAATCTTCATCATGCCGTTGCTGGGCGGGGAACAGTTCGACGTATTCGCCGAACTCGCCGCGTAAAAACCCCCAGCCTTGCTGAATGTGGAGGATTAAAGAGTGAGCCTTGTATTGGGTCAAAACGCCAATCTTACGGATACCCGAATTGATACAGTTGGAAAGCGGGAAATCAACAATGCGGAACTTGCCGCCGAACGGTACGGCAGGTTTCGCACGCCAATCAGTCATATCCTTCAGCCGCGATCCGCGACCTCCCGCCAGAATAAGTGCGATAGTATTTCGGGTAAGGTGACTGACGTAACGGTCTGACATGGTTTTTCTCCTGACTGAATAGACACAAGGTATCTATTTTTTTGATAATATGCGCTTAAGATAATTTTACTACACGAGGCAACCATAAGGTGAAAAAACCATCAACCAATGTGCTGGATGCGGAATCCACGAAAATTTCCGAAGCCAGGCATCATGATCCTTTTGCGATTTTGGGCAAACATTCTAAAAACAACCAAACGGTTATAAAAGTTTTTTTGCCTTATGCAGAAACGGTCAGCCTCAGCCATAATAATCTAGCTTTTCAACGCATTACGGGGACAGATTTTTTTGAGTGTGCGTTAGGCAAGGAACCACTGCCCGAACATTACCAGTTAGCTTGGACGGACAAAAGCGGCGATGACCACACCCATTACGATCCTTACGATTTTCCGGTGCAATTGCCCGAATTCGATCGGCATCTCTTTGGCGAAGGTAGACATTGGCATATTTACCAAAAATTGGGAGCCCACCTCCATAACGCAGACGGGATTGACGGCGTATTGTTTGTAGTTTGGGCTCCAAGCGCAGGGCGTGTCAGTGTGGTTGGCGACTTCAATCACTGGGACGGTCGATGTCATCCCATGCGTAGCTTGGGCGGCGGCGGGCTCTGGGAATTGTTCGTTCCGGGCTTAACGGAAGGTTGCCTGTATAAATTTGAAATACTGAACCGCTTTAGCAACGAAATTTTGCTGAAAACCGACCCTTACGGACAGCAGTTTGAATTTCGGCCCAGCACTGCCGCAGTTGTCGTTAATGAAAACAGTTACGAATGGTTCGACCAGCAATGGTTAGCCGGACGTGCCGGGCGCAATTGGCTACATGAACCGATGTCGATCTATGAAGTCCATCTCGGTTCTTGGCGGCGCGATAAGCTGGGCAATTTCCTCAATTACCGCGAGATGGCAGACCAGTTGGTCGAATACGTCAAGCGGCTCGGCTTTACCCACATTGAACTGCTACCCATCACCGAGCATCCACTGGACGCTTCCTGGGGTTATCAAACTACGGGCTATTTTGCCCCAACCAGTCGCTTTGGTTCGCCCGACGATTTCCGGTATTTTGTCGATACCTTCCACCAAAATGGCATAGGCGTGATCCTGGACTGGGTACCCGCACATTTCCCTAAGGATGCCTTTGGACTTGCCCGGTTTGACGGCAGCGCCTTATACGAACACGAAGATCCCCGCAAGGGCGAACACCGCGACTGGGGTACGTTGATTTATAACTATGGCCGCAATGAGGTCAAAAACTTCTTGCTGGCCAGCGCCATTTTCTGGCTGGAAGAATTCCATCTTGACGGCTTGCGCGTGGATGCGGTTGCGTCCATGTTGTACCTGGATTATTCACGCGAGGAGGGGGACTGGCTGCCGAACCAATATGGCGGAAATGAAAATCTGGAAGCGATAGATTTCTTCAGGGAGTTGAACACAGTCACCCATGAGCAACACCCTGGCACCGTGATTATGGCTGAGGAATCCACGTCCTGGCCGCAAGTCACGCGTCCCACCTATACCGGTGGCTTGGGGTTTTCGATGAAATGGAATATGGGTTGGATGAATGACATCCTGGTCTATATGAAGGAAGATCCGGTGCATCGTAGATACCATCATGACCAGTTGACCTTCGGTATGCTTTATGCGTTTACCGAAAATTTTACCTTGCCGTTTTCTCATGATGAAGTAGTGCATGGAAAGGGTTCAATGCTCAATAAAATGCCCGGTGACGAATGGCAAAAATTCGCCAACCTGCGCCTGCTCTATACGATGATGTTTACTTATCCCGGCAAAAAACTGCTGTTTATGGGCTGCGAATTCGGTCAAGGGTCACAGTGGGATTTCAATCAAGCCCTTGACTGGTACGTGCTGGATTACCCGTTACACCAAGGTCTCCAGACATTGGTAAAAGACCTGAATCAACTGTATAAAAGCCGTCCTGAATTATTTACGCACGACTTTGAACATCAAGGTTTTCAATGGATAGATTGCCACGATAACGAGCAATCTGTCATTAGCTATCGCCGTAAAGCCGATGACAAGGAATTGATCGTCGTCCTTAATTTTACGCCTGTCGTGAGGGAAAACTATCGCATCGGCGTACCTGTAGCCGGTACGTATCGGGAAATCTTTAACTCCGATTCAGGCGAATATGCAGGCAGTCACGTCACCAATGCGGACACGGCTTCCGACGAGATACCCTGGATGAATCTAGATCATTCCATCGAATTGACCTTACCGCCATTGGCTGGGCTGGTATTGCAGTATCAATAATTAAATAAAACGGACTATGAAAAAAATACTTTTCGTTACCAGCGAAGCGCATCCGCTAATCAAAACCGGCGGGCTTGCCGACGTGTCAGGCAGCTTGCCCAAGTCGTTAGTCGACTTGGGTGAAGATGTACGGATTATCCTACCTTACTATCAAGCCATTAAAACCAACGAGGCGATTTATTACAAAAGCACGGCAAAAATCAACGGGACTGAAGTCAACATCCTGGAAACCCGATTGCCCGGCACAGAGGTGATGGTTTGGTTGGTCGATTACCCAAAATTTTTTAAATTACCGGGCAACCCCTACCATGACGAAGCGGGAAACCCTTGGCCCAACAGTGCTGAACGCTTTGGCTTGTTTTGCCATACGGTGGTTGAAATCGCGATGAATCGAGGGTACCTGGATTGGAAACCGGATACCGTTCACTGCAACGATTGGCAAAGCGGGCTGGTATCGGCCTTATTGTCACTGGAGCCCGGTAGGCCGACCACGTTATTCACTATCCATAATCTGGCTTATCAAGGCTTATTCCCTAAATCCGCCAATTTTTCACTTAATTTGCCTTCCCAACTTTGGGACAGCGGCGGCACTGAATTTCATGGCAAGTTGTCCTTCCTTAAAAGCGGCCTAACTTATGCGGATCGAATCAATACGGTTAGCCCAACCTACGCTTTGGAAATCCAGTCTCCCCAATTCGGCTGTGGATTGGACGGCTTGTTAAGCCATCGTAAGGATGTTTTAAGCGGAATCCTCAATGGCATAGACACTGACCACTGGAATCCTGCAACGGATACCCACATAGCAGCCAACTTCAAGTCGACTACCCTGAACAAGAAGGCGCTCAACAAATCAGCCCTGCAAACAAAATTATCCTTGCCGACAAACAACAAAGCGCCAGTATTTGGATTGATTAGCCGCCTGGTAGAACAAAAGGGCATCGACCTTATCTTAGAGTGCCTGCCTGAAATCCTTGCCCTGCCCTTGCAACTCGCCGTTCTTGGGAGCGGCAATAAGGAATTTGAGCGACAACTGTCCGCTTTTGCTAAAGCCAATCCTGACAAAATAGCCGTTAAAATAGGCTATGATGAAGAGCTCGCCCATCTGATTGAAGCCGGTGCCGACATTTTCCTCATGCCTTCACGGTATGAACCCTGCGGACTGAACCAAATGTACAGCCAACGATACGGTACGATCCCGTTAGTCAGCAAGGTGGGCGGTTTGGCTGACACCGTGGTTGATGCGCTTCCCGAATCATTAAACAATCACACCGCGACAGGCATAGTCTTTGATGAAACCTTGTCGGGGACATTATTCGAAGCCATCAAACGCGCCCTGATGTTATACAGCCAACCCAAAGCCTGGAGGCAGATTCAAGTCAATGGGATGCTTAAAGATTTCTCATGGAAACACAGCGCCGAGCAATACAGGGCGCTCTATGGACAGCTATAGAGAAAAGCTAGGTTACCCACCCCCCTTATGTCATTGCTAGATTTTAATAAAACACCCTGAATGAGTGCTGGATTTGTCCGAATTCGTACAGATAAGGCAAGGCTACCTCGTGATTGGCCGCCACCACCAGCAAATCGTGGGAAAAAACCGAGGTGTTGTACCAGTTAAAACTGCCCTCCAACACGATGTAGTCGTCGATAATGCAATACTTGGAGTGAATAGGCGAATAAGGCACGGGGTGATCGTCCTGACCGTAAACCAGGCCAACCGCAATGCCGGCGGATTTCAGCCGCTGCACGGCCGGCAATAAGGGACGGTTCAATTCTTCAGACATGGATCGTTCCACGCCGATTCGCCCCTGTCTTGCCAAATGTCCATTGAACAGAATATGGACGTAAACACCCCTGTTTTTGGCATTGATCAAAGCATTGACAACGCTGTCATGATGATCGCCTAAAAGGTCGCCGATCAGAAATAACGAGACCTTGATCGAATGCCGTGCGCGGTTGATTTCTGCCAAGATGGCATGGTGAGGACGGTAATACTGCCCGTTACTTATGCAATGCCTTCCAAAAGTGTAGAGCAGGTTGAATGGGCTTAACGGGTCGATGCCGTATTTTTGGATGACACCGCCGCGTTGGCTCTGGAAGATATTGTCGAGCAGTCGGCACACGCCCTTGGAATGAAAGGTCATCCCCGATTCCCAATTTGCCCACCAGCGGTCGAAAGTAATATTGAACGAACCCAGTATGCAATCCTCATCGTTAAAGATAACGAACTTGGTATGCATGTCCGGCTCGACTTCGATGAGATGGTGTTTCGGGCTGCAAAATACGCCTATCAATTCGATACTGGAACGCTTCAACCGGGCATAACTTTCGCTGTTCGTCAGCGTCATCTTGCGCCAGTCGACAATACATTGAACCCATACACCCTGCTGCCGTGCATGGATCAAATGGTTAATAAAATCGGCATCATCAATACAATCGACACTCACCTTAATCGTGCAAAAGCGATCCGGATTTTCCCATTTGTTGCGGATAACCTTATCGATCAGGTCGTGAATATAGCGTTTGGGGTGATAAGGGTGGTGCAATTGCCCTTTGGTAAATTTGGGCACCATATTGAGCGACTCGAAGTGATGGTTATACCAATCCACATCGGCTTGTAATTCCCCGGCATTGAGTTCATAGCTACGGTAGCTGTTCGGCGTTGACCAATCGTGTGTGATAGGCCGGTACTGCGGCTGCTCATCCTGGAGTTGATACCAGTCCATGAAGATATACTCCTTTTCCGAAGGAATGGAGCGTTCATTCAGGTGCAAGATAAATGAAAACTTGATGCAGTTGATAAAGCCGAAATTTTTGGAAAACGGGTGGATGTAAAAATCACGGGTACTGCGTTTATGGCGATCCCATTGAATGTCATGGGCGTCGGTATCGACAATATAGTTTTCCTGGATGCCGTGTTCCCGATAGACCTTCAGGATAACTTTGAGGTTGGCTTGGGCACCATGCCATAAATCAAAATCAATCTTTCCCCAACGGACATAAAATTTATCGTTAAAATCATTAACCCGTTGAAAATATCCGCCCAGATTGCCATGGACCGGCGTGACGATTTGTTCCGCAAACTGCATTCCTACCTCAAACTGACAAACTTAAATAATAAATAGACGGCTTACACGGGAGTTAGCCATACACCTTTTATGATTGGATAAACCCCTTAAATGGTTCGTGGTTCGACGGCCAAACGAAGCGCCTGCGGTGCAGGCTCGCCGCGAACGAATAACATGATGCCGACCGTCCTGAGATTGTCGAAGAATACACAACCCTTATCAATTATTCCGGCTCAAACGTCATCAAATATCCGCAATGGTCGGAAACCCGCCCATAATCCCCATCGGTAAATAGTATATCCCCCGACGTCACCTTAAGCTCACTGTCTTTGTGCATAAAGATAAAATCGATACGGTAATCATCGGCCAAATAATCTTGCCAGTGCAGATCATTGACTTTGAATATCTTATCAAACAACCCCGGCGAATTGGCCGCTAAAAACTGGTCTTCGTACTGGTGCGCATCAACCACTAAACGGTAACCTTCCGAACCTGCGGCTATATTAAAGTCGCCGCATAATAAAGTTGCCTTGATCTCATCGGACCGCCTGCTTTCAGCCCACTCGCTCAAACGGTTGAATTGTTCCTTAAAGCCATCTTCAATCCAACTTAAATGCGCGGAAAACACATTAATTAACCCCAGATAAGGCAGTTGCATTTGCGTCATGACCACTTTCCTGGAATGGATGCTGTAAGCATCGTGGCTATCGGACACATAGCGGGATTCCTGCCCGGCCAGCTTGAAACGGCTTAAGATCGCCACACCTTCTCGGTATTTATCGAAACCCAGATGCGACCAGTCGGTATAAAGATGGTAAGGCCTACTCAAACGGTCATTGATGATCTTTGCCGAATTGCTGTCCCAATCGCCGGCACCGTTATTCCAGTGCTCCGCCACTTCTTGAAAGCAAACAATATCGGCTTCCTTGTCGTTGATCGCCCTGGCGATCTGGGAAAGCTTGTAATCCTGGTTATCTTCCTGGTAACAGTGCAGGTTAAGGATCATGACAGCGAGCGGCTTACGGCTGATAACATAATTATGGCCGCCGTTGTTATCCCAAAGCGTCTGCCCCTTACCCTCGCAGGCAATGCAGTACTGCACCCGGAAAGCATCGCCAAATTTAACACGGCCTGTCCAGATTTGGATACCGAATGGATTAGGGTTGGCGGCAGCACTGCCCGCCGTTTTCTGCCAATGGTCTTTTTTAAAGAAACAGGGGGTTTTAAAAGTATGTAACCAATTATCGGTTGTCCAATGGATAATGACTTTTTCAACAGCCAGCGACTGCTCTGCCGCCACGGTGACCGGGATCGACTTCTGTGCATCAGTTAAGCGATCCGCAAAGCCGACAGCCATGACCGGGTTATTCCCGGCCAATTTGACACCGGAATCGGCCTCACTTGTATAATTCCAGCCGTTGTTGTTATCCCAAAATTCTTCGCTGTTAACTCGGTAACGCAAGCCGAACTGGATTGTTCCCGGCAAAGGTTTCTTTGCGGTTTGTGTTTGTTTGAATTCGACAAACCAAAGTTCCCGGCTTTCCCCTTGTTTACTGTGAAAACGCGCTGCCAATGTTTGCCATGCACCGTCTTCACCCGCCCAGACTATATCAACTTCTTTGTTAAAGCCGACATTTTCAACGCGCACAAAAAAAGACAGCTTTTGCTGAGCGGTCTTTTTTTTGCGGGAAATCACATTTTCCACAGAAAGGAGCTGGATGTTAGCCATGTTTTGTATCGGTTATGGTGTGGAAAACAGTGTCTTTAAGTGGATATATTATCATCGTGGATTATCATATCAATGAATTAGGTTACTACTGATAACGAGCTTGATTTGTTTTTTGTTGATTCCAGTTCATCTATGCTTCTTACAATTAAAACCATAAGTTATATTAATGACCCATATCATGCACTTAAGCTGCTCCAAATGCTTAACCGGATTGCCCCCAAAGGCGAATGAAAGCAAACCCATCAAAGCGTTATGGCGCAGGTAGAGATGGAACATTGTTATGGTCCGATTGTCTACACCGAAACCGCACGGGCCATCGCGACGGTACTTGCTAAAGCCGTGCTTAATGTGGCCAGCAAAGCGCGAAGGCCTAATCGTCGAAAGTTTACGATACCAAAGAATATGTGATCTGCGTTAAGGCTCGTAGGCTTAAACCCGACCTCGCTAAGAGAATGACCGAGCATTTACCGGCATCTGCCTGATTTTTGGATTAGCATCAAGATCCGTAAGTGCCTTGGGTAGGTGTTCGGTTGATGCGGCGATGATAGGACAATAGCAACAAGCCGATTGCAAGGTCTAGCCAATCTCACAACCAATCATTGAAGAAGTTTGCGCCATACAACTTATAGATTCGGCCTTTTAATGTCTGAACCGTTCGTGCTGAGCCCTTCGACTAAGCTCAGGAGAGCCTTGTCGAAGCACACGCCGCCTTTCGACAGGCGAACGGAAA
>NZ_AYLO01000138.1 GCF_000496735.2 Methyloglobulus morosus KoM1 | reverse complement strand
CTATCAATTAGATGCGTTAGTGCCAAGATTAGTGTATGCATCAGCCTTGACACCGCCAATGCCAGGGCGGCTGCTAAAATTGGCTGAAGCTTATTGGTAATCAGATATTTTAATATTCAATGGCAATATCATGGTTCTTAGTCAAATAGGCAGCTTAAAATTTCCGACGGCCGATAAATAACACCCCAGGTCATTTGGGCTATTGTTGAAAAACAGCCGTCATCGCATTGGATGACTTCAAGGCGTTTTCGAAAATTTTATCCCGATTGCGTTGGGCCAGTTGTGCGGAAACCAAGGTCGACCTTTCCGGCACCTGTACAGTAAATACGCGCGGCGGAACGGTGGATAATTCCTCCGAGATGCCAATTCGTTCATTGTCCAAGCGTTTAAAACAAATACGACCCGCAAGTGCTGGTTTGCCCCAATCAAAAAGTAACTGGTAGATCAGCGGATTGCCTTTAGGCAAGCGGGTGACATGCACCTTTATGTCTTGATTATTATTCCTAAACCGCCAAACTAATTCGGAATCGGAAAGTCTTTTACCGTCAATTGGTTGCCAATTAAGCTGGCTGGCTAACCATCCTGTCAATAACCAAGTCATGGGTAATGCGTGCGGTCCGTGCGCTATCTCGATAGTGTGCAAAGATTCAAGAGCGTCCGGTTCAGTCTGCGGGTCGAGCACTTGACTGATTAATTTACGCCAGCCTGCAAATCGTCGCCAAGCTAGGTTATGGACTATTTGGATGTTTTGTTGTGCGGCAACCCAACGTGTCATGGCAGCAACACCCTGGGCAGGGTTAACCCAGCCGACATTGTCGTAAATAATTTGGTTTGCCAGTTCAGCCAATTGAAAGAACGTTTCACCGGCGGTGGGCGGCGGGCGCTGTGATGCCCACCACAAGGTCGTCGGTAAATCACCGACTAAGAGCGACCGGGCTACGGAGGGTAAACGCTCAGCCATTGCCGATGTTGAAACAATGTCTATCCTTTCCGCACACACCTGCCAGCCATCGTCAAGGGCGGTATAGTAAATGGCGACATTTGCCTCCATAGTGCTTTCGCTGGGTTTGCCATTACCCAGCAGCAATAATATTCTCGCCGGATGGACATCCACAATGGCGGCGATTTCCTGGTTGATGATTTCCGCTTCTTGCGGGCTATCGCAAAAAATAATCAAGTTGGACATACAAGCACGCATCACAACTGCGTGACCGTCGCTATTCGCTTGATTGAACTGGGCCCATAAATGGCCTAGTTCCGGTTCAATATTAGCAATGCTGACCTTTTTTGGGGCTTGGGTCACAACTTTTGAAGCGCCATTTTTTTGGGTCATAACATCCGCCACTTACGGTTGTCTGATTCGATCAACCGGTCTGCCTCCAGCGGCCCCCAGGTTCCGGCGGCATACTCAGGAATCCAACGGGTGCGGCTACTCGCCCAGACATTAAGGATATTATCGACCCACGCCCAGGAGGATTCGACCGCATCGCGGCGCATAAACAGCGTGGCATCTCCCGCCATGACATCCAGGAGCAGGCGTTCATAAGCTTCCGGTGATTGTTCACCGAAGGTTGAACCGTAACGGAAATCCATTTTTACGGGAAAAATCTTGAGCTTTGCCCCCGGCAACTTGGTCGCAATCCGTAACGACAACCCTTCATTCGGTTGGATGCTCAGGGCCAGCACATTGGGTTCCAAGGGTTGGTCGTGGTTCGCATTGAACAAAATGGGCGGTACGCTTTTGAATTGGATGGCAATTTCACTGGCGCGCTTGGGCATGCGTTTGCCGGTGCGGATGTAAAATGGAACGCCCGCCCAACGCCAATTGTCGATAAACAACTTGAGCGCAATATAAGTCTCCGTAATGGAATCTTGGGCGACACCTGCTTCACGGCGATAACCGGGCACATCTTCGCCATGATGGAAGCCCGGCCCGTACTGGGCGCGGACGACGTGATGGTCGAAGTTTTCAGGGGTGATCGGCCTGAGACAATTGAGTATGTCCTGGCGGTGATCACGGATCACGTCGGCATTCATAATCCAGGGCGGTTCCATGGCGATGAGGGTCAACAATTGCAGGATATGGTTTTGGATCATGTCGCGCAGTGCACCGGCACTGTCATAATAACCCGCCCGCGTGCCCACGCCTTCCTGTTCAGCCACGGTGATTTGTACGTGGTCGATATGCTTTGAATTCCATAACGGCTCAAAAATAGCGTTGCCGAAGCGCATCGCCAGGATATTCTGGACGGTTTCCTTACCCAGGTAATGGTCAATGCGGTAAATTTGTTGTTCGTGGAAATTCTTGGACAAGGTTGCATTCACCTTGCGGGCGCTCTCAAGATCCCTGCCGATGGGCTTTTCCACAATGATCCTGGAAAAAGGGGAATGTTCATCAACAGGCATCACAAGCCCAGCCGCCTTGAGTTGGCAAACGCAGGTTTCGATCAGTGCAGGCGGAATTGCTAGGTAAAAGACGCGATTGCCCGGAATGCTGAAATTTGCCTCAATCTCTGTTAGCCGTTGCGCAAGTTGGACATAAACGTCAGGATTGTCGAACGAGCCATGCAGGTAATGCAAACACCGCCCAAAATCCTTCCAGTAAGCGGGATCCAAAGGTTGCCTTGAAAATTCTTCTATGCCTTTGCGGGCAAAGTCCCGGTACTGGTTATCATCCATAGCCTCGATTGCAAGGCCAAGTACCGCAAAATTTGCGGGTAGCTCGCCATCCAATGCTTGGTTGTAGATAGCTGGCAGCAGTTTACGGCGGGTCAAGTCGCCACCGCCGCCAAAGATGACAAGCGTACACGGTTGTGGTGCATGGCTTATGTTCATCCCAACGGTGAGGGGATTATCAAATTTACTGTCTGGCACGATTAGGCTCCGGGAATATAACAAAGGGTCGATACGCTTTCATTGCAACCCCCAACGGGAGGAAGTGCCGCGATGCAAGCGCTATTGGCGGATGGTAGCCGCATCGGGTAAATTTGCGTTCTAGATGTTGGTTGACCTTATTTCTTCTCAACATGTCCGCCGAATTGCTTACGCATGGCCGAGATGATCTTATCGGAAAAGGTATTCTGGTGCCGCGAACGGAAACGGGAATATAGCGCTGCGGTTAACACATGGGCTGGGACGGCTTCTTCCACCGCCGCCATCACCGTCCAGCGGCCTTCGCCGGAGTCTTCTACGTAGCCCGAATAGCTAGATAAGCCAGGGTCTTCCGCTAATGAAATCGCCGTTAGATCCAGCAACCAGGATTCGATCACACTGCCTCGCCGCCAAACTTCGGCAATGTCTGTCAGGTTGAGGTCATAACGGTGTTCTTCAGGCAAATTGGTGGAAGTGGCATTACGCATAATGTCGAAGCCTTCCGCATAAGCTTTCATCATACCGTACTCGATACCGTTATGGATCATTTTTACAAAATGGCCAGAGCCTTCCGGGCCGCAATACAGATAACCTTGTTCAGCCGTGCTGGCCGGATCGTCACGGCCCGGTGTTTCCGGGATATCACCTTTGCCGGGAGCGAGGGATTTAAAAATCGGGTCCAATGTTTGGACAATCTCCCTGGGCCCGCCGATCATCAAGCAGTAACCTCTCGTCACCCCCCAAACACCACCGCTGGTGCCCACATCGATATAATGGATTTTTTTATCGGCAAGGCGTTTTGCCCGGCGAACGGCATCTTTGTAAAAAGAATTGCCGCCATCAATAATAATGTCGTTTTCATCAAGCAGTTCGGATAAGGCCAAAACGGTCTTTTCGGTCAATTCGCCGGCAGGGACCATGCACCATATTATCCTAGGCGGCGTTAGGGATGCCACGAGTTCATCTAAAGTAAAAGCTCCTTGTGCACCGTCTATGACCAAGTTTTCGACATTCTCTTTGCTAATATCAAACCCGACGCAGTGATGGCCTCCAGCCATTAACCGCCTTACCATATTGGCTCCCATCTTACCCAGGCCGACCATTCCTAACTGCATCGTAACTCCTTTGGCTAACTGTTTAATTATTCGCTTCAAACTGGTGCAGGCTATCAAAAGACCGCACTTAAATATTTGTTTTTTGGTGTTGGAAACGCGTTTTAATGACACATTCACTCAGAAGCAATATGCACGCCAATATTTTTGCAATACTTAAACAGGTGTCCACTTCATTAACCCCCTAGAAAGTGAGGAATGATTAGGCGTTATTCATAACGCTCTGCAATTGCTCTTCTACAGCATCCGCTACACACAAACCTGCCAAATTCACTATTCGCCGAACTGTGGCTGAAGGTGTCAGTATATGAACCGGCCTGCTACAACCGAGTAAAACAGGGCCGATTGCGACACCGTTACCCGAAGCGGTTTTAAGCAGATTGTACGCAATATTGGCGGCGTCAATATTCGGTAAGACCAGCAAATTGGCGCTGCCTTTTAACTTGGTATTGGGCATGGATTTTTTAAGCAAATCGTAGTTGAGTGCGATATCGCCATGGATTTCACCTTCAATTTCCAGGTCTGGCAGTTGTTTTTGGACAATACCCAGCGCCTTCCGCATTTTCTGGGCCGATTCACTGTTGCTGGTGCCGAAGTTAGAGTGCGACAGTAATGCGACTCGGGGAACCAAGCCAAAACGGCGCATCTGCGCCGCCGCTAACACCGTGATTTCAGCAATCTGCTCCGCAGTCGGATTTTCATTGACATGGGTATCTACCAACACAACTTGTCGATCAGGTAAAATCAAGCCGTTCATCGCGGCATAAACATTCACGCCAGCCCGTTTGCCTAGCACTTGGTCTATATAATGCAGATGTAAGGTAGTTGTGCCGAAGGTGCCGCAGATCATGCCATCGGCATAACCCTTATGAATCAGCATTGCGCCGATCAAGGTATGGCGGCGGCGCATTTCCAATTTGGCATATTGTTCGCTAACGCCTTTTCGGAGGGTCATTTCCAGGTAGGTCTGCCAAAAATCTCGGTACCTCTCGTCGTATTCTGGATTAACGACCTGAAAGTCAACATCGGGCTTAATACGCAGTCCAAATTTTGCAATTCGGCTAAGCAACACCGCCGGTCGGCCAATCAAAATCGGCTTGGCGATATTTTCATCGACCAAGATTTGAACGGCACGCAAGACGCGTTCTTCCTCACCCTCAGCAAACACAATGCGTTTGTTTTCGGGTGGCGCATTTTTGGCCACCTGAAAGACTGACTTCATGAAAGCGCCGCTATGATAAACAAATTGTTGTAAACGCCCTATATAGCCTTGCATATCTTCAATCGGCCTAACGGCAACGCCCGATTTTTCCGCTGCCTTGGCTACCGCTGGCGCGATTTTAGTCATCAGTCTCGGGTCAAAAGGCATGGGAATCAAATAGTCTGGCCCGAACGACAGGTTTTTGATGTTATAGGCGGTGGCGACAATATCCGACTGTTCAGCTTGTGCCAATTCGGCGATGGCATGAACGGCGGCGATTTCCATTGCACGGTTAATCGTGGTGGCGCCGCAGTCGAGAGCGCCCCGAAAAATGTAGGGAAAGCATAAGACATTATTGACCTGGTTTGGATAGTCGGAACGGCCGGTGGCGATGACGGCATCTGTACGAACGGCCTTGATTTCCTCCGGCAGGATTTCCGGTATCGGGTTTGCCAGCGCCAAAATTAATGGCCGGTCTGCCATCTGTTTGACCAAGGCTTGTGTCATCACCCCGCCAGCTGACAAGCCTAAAAAAATATCGGCACCCGGTATGACTTCCGCCAGTGTGCGGGCATCGGTTTCTTGTGCGAATCGGGCTTTGTCAGGATCCATCAGTTCAATACGGCCTTTGAACACAACCCCTGCCAAATCCGTGACATAAATATTCTCAATAGGGAAGCCCAGATCAACAAGTAAGTCCAGGCAAGCCAATGCCGCAGCACCTGCCCCAGAAACAACCAGTTTGCTTTGTTTGATGTCTTTCCCAACCACTTTCAAGCCGTTTAATATCGCCGCCCCAACAATAATGGCAGTGCCATGCTGATCGTCATGGAAAACCGGAATTTTCATGCGTTCGCGTAGTTTACGCTCAACGTAAAAGCATTCGGGTGCTTTGATATCTTCCAGATTGATCCCGCCAAATGTGGGTTCTAATGCAGCAATGACATCGCATAATTTATCTGGGTCAGATTCGTTAATCTCGATGTCAAACACGTTAATCCCGGCAAATTTTTTAAACAAAACTGATTTACCTTCCATTACCGGTTTTGCGGCCAACGGGCCGATATTGCCCAAGCCGAGCACGGCGGTTCCATTCGTTATGACGGCAACCAAGTTACCGCGTGCCGTATATTTGATGGCATTGCCAGGATCAGCAACAATTTCATCACAAGCTGCTGCAACCCCTGGGGAATAGGCCAAGGCAAGGTCGCGTTGATTTGACAATTGTTTGGTGGGGTTGACGCTTATTTTTCCAGGGCTGGGAAACTCGTGATACTCGAGTGCAGCTTCCCGTAATAGTTGTCGCTTTTCTGCATTTAAATCAATGGGGGTAGCCATACTGAGTAAGTCTCCTTTATCTAGGGCGAGCAGGAAAGCTGCCTATTCTAGCAGGTGATATTAACCCTTTGATCTTTAAATCCCTTGTCTGTCTAGTTTGTATACTGTGCTAACCCACATATTTCAAGCTAAATAATAAAAAGGTCCAAAATGTGTAGGGAGCGGCACTCAATTTTAAGCTAATGAGTGCCCTGCTTGATTCTTTAAGCATCTCCTAGCAAATTGCGTGCGTCACATTGGTCTGATTTACGGATTTACCCCATATCCAGGGCTTGATACCCAATCCGATTGCTCCAGCCAGTATTTGGTGCAAAAAAAATACGTGATTGCACATATATTGAGCTTAGTACTCCAATATTTTTAATAAATTGATGACATCAACCTCAAGCACATCGCATTCTAACAAGATAACTTATTGTAAATAATAGCTAATTTAAATGGCTGAGGGAAGGTGAATAACTTGGCATAACTGATGCTTAATTTAAGCTATGCATCTAGTTTGTTCGATGCCCCATCATTTGTTCACTAACCATATTTGGAGTGTGTCGTGAATACGCTACATAAAAATATCTTGATTGGATTGCTTTTCCTCATTGGTGTATGGAGCTTTGCTTCCGGCGAATTCATCGTTTCAACCGTATTATTTGCAAGTGCCGCCATTTACAGCAATATGGTAAGGCGTATCAGTTAATCACTGTCTTTCTTTCTTCAACCGCGTGTCGTTGTACTTTCAAGCAGAACCCCCCTGATATCTCTGCTTGTATTAACGCCTCCCATTGCAGCATCGCTTTGGGAGGTTTCTTTATGTGACGATTTTTTCATTGTTAATCGCAATAGAAAAGCAGACCCATATAGCCTAAGGAAAATAAGATGACTGGAAATGCCGCCCGTGTTCAGGCTGTTCAAAACATTGTCAACCGTCAAGCTATGCCTGGCAAAACACCGGAATCGCTGAGCAGCTTGTGGGCAAGTGACGTGTTTACGCTAAGCAAGATGAAGGAGAGCCTGCCTAAGGAGGTCTTTAAATCGGTTAAGAAAACGGTTGAAGCCGGTGCTGAACTGGATGTTTCGATTGCCGATGTGGTGGCTTTGGCGATGAAAGATTGGGCGATTTCCAAAGGCGCACTCTATTATGCCCATGTTTTTTATCCCTTGACTAATTTGACGGCTGAGAAACACGACAGCTTTATCTCTGTACAGAGTGATGGTTCTGTCATCTCCGAATTCAGCGGCAAGGTGCTGGTGCAGGGCGAACCGGATGGTTCATCCTTCCCGAATGGCGGTATTCGTTCTACTTTTGAAGCGCGTGGTTACACCGCCTGGGATGTGACCAGCCCTGCCTTCATCATGACGACTGATAATGGTGCAACACTCTGTATTCCGACGGTTTTCGTATCCTGGACGGGGGAAGCGCTGGATAAAAAAACACCCTTGTTGCGCGCCAATGCCGCAATGAACAAGGCGGCGCAACGGCTGTTATCCATCCTGGGGCATATCGACATTGCGCCCGTTAATTCCAGTTGTGGTGCTGAGCAAGAATATTTTCTGGTCGATACTAACTTTGTCAGCCTTCGCCCGGATTTACTGTTGTCCGGCAGAACGCTGTTCGGCGTAGCGGCGGCTAAGGGCCAGCAATTTGATGACCACTATTTTGGTGCTATTCCTGAACGCGTCCAGGTCTACATGCAGGATGTTGAAGAGCAATTGTACCGATTGGGCATTCCGGCCAAAACCCGGCATAACGAAGTGGCGCCCGGACAATTTGAAATAGCGCCATTTTTTGAAGCGGCTAATGTCGCGACCGACCATCAGCAATTGTTGATGACGATCTTGAAACATACTGCCAAAAAACATGGCCTGGTTTGCTTGCTGCATGAAAAACCTTTTAAGGGTATCAACGGATCCGGCAAACACGTCAACTGGTCAGTCGGTAATAGTACCCAAGGCAATCTACTCGATCCCGGTTCGACCCCGCATTCCAATACACAATTCCTGTTATTCTGCGGTGCCGTCATTCGTGGCGTCCACCTTTACGGCCCGCTATTACGCGCCGTTATCGCTTCAGCGAGTAATGACCATCGCTTAGGCGCCAACGAAGCGCCGCCCGCGATCATTTCCGTTTACCTAGGCACACAAATCGACAATGTGTTCGAGCAGATCAGTAACGGCGAGATTACCGGTTCGTTAAATGCTGGTGTTATGGATTTGGGCATCAATACGTTGCCGGTTTTCAATAAAGATGCGGGTGATAGGAATCGTACATCCCCATTCGCCTTTACCGGCAACCGTTTTGAATTTCGCGCGGTTGGCTCCGGACAATCGGTCGCTGGCCCACTGGTCGCCATGAATACGATGTTGGCAGATTCGCTAAACTGGGTTGCTGATACGTTGGGGGACAAAATGGCACAAGGCACTGATCTCGATACTGCGATACTGAAAACGCTGAAAGAAATAATCGACCAACACGGTGCAGTCGTATTCGGCGGGAACGGCTACTCTGCTGAATGGCATAAAATGGCAGTAGAGGAACGCGGGTTGGCAAACCTTAAAACTGCGGCCGATGCGTTACCTGTTTTATGCGAATCTTATATCGAAAAACTGTTTCACGAACTGGGTGTATTGTCGCCGGTAGAACTTGCCAGCCGATTCGAAATTTATGCCGAGCAATATATCCTCGCTATTGAAGTTGAAGCCAAACTGGTAGTCAGTATGGCAAAAACCGGAATTTTCCCCGCCGCAGCCAAATACCTGGCCCATCTTTCATCAACCCTTAGCGGCCTAAAAAGCTATGGTATCGAACTGGGTAATGAACCGATGGCCCGGATAGCAGAGTTGCTTACTGCCATGATGGCGGCAGTGGTCAAACTCAGTACAGCCCTCAGCCAACATGGTTTTTCTGACATTGAGGAACAGATGCAGTTCTGTGCAAAAACCATCCGTCCGCTGATGGACGAGGTGCGTCAGTATGCCGATACGCTTGAGGGCGAAATAGCCGATGAATTATGGCCTTATCCAACTTATCAGGAAATGTTATTTATAAAATAGCCGCCAGAACCTTTACACCAAGAGCCCAATATGGGGACAAGCCATAAATTATCTTTGTCTAGCCCTACATGATGCTAGACAATCCAGCTTTGGAAATGCGCTATCGTCATACAAAAATCATTTTTACGATAGGCCCGGCAACGTCAGCCGATGAGGTGCTTAAGCAGTTAATCAACGAGCGGGTCGATATTTGCCGCATTAATATGGCACATGCAACCCATGATTGGACGCGAGGGATTATTCAGCAGATCAAACGGGTTTGTAACGAAGCAGGTCGTCAAATCGGGATTATGATGGACATCAAAGGCCCGGAAATCCGGACTGGCGATATTGGCGATGCCATTTACCTTGAAGTTGGCGAGCTGTTCGATGCTTCTATGTCAATTATATTCGGTCTCATGGTCAGTGGCTTCGGAGAGGATGGGGCAAACCGCGAGTGGGGGCCTTAAACAGCCAGATTCAAGCCGCCAAGGAATGATTAAAGTCGGGGCATTTTTAGCCAAGGCGTTACAAATCCGGCCAACGCTTTAAGCATTCAACCAATATCCCCGAACCAAACCAGACCGCCAAACAAATTAACGTGACAATTACCATCGCCATACCTCCAAGCAATAAGTATGGCACTGTTACTTATTTAATATTGTTAGCGGCTTCACGTTTCCAATGATTCGGCAAAACCGCTAAATTCCTTTATGGTCAATTCGATATGTTTTAACGCGCCAATGATTTTATCGCCATCGTTGACGGGTTTTAGGCCTGATCCCACTTGATAAAAAGCGGTTGGGGAATACCATAACTTAATGTGCCATTAAAGAAATTATGCGCAGTCTTCTTTTTAACAGTCGCATGTTGTATCGTTCTATTGCCTTTATTGTCGGGTTTCTAAGAATAGCTTATGATTGAGGTTTAAAGCCCAGTTGCGGGGAGGGCGTTTGCGGCAATAGGTCGCACTAACCTGCAACGCTAACCCAGGATTTCCAATCGACGCCATGCAGATGAACCTCAGCCTTTACGAAACGCGAGTGATCGGTTGCTTGATCGAAAAAGCCATCACTACGCCCGACCAGTACCCCCTTTCGCTGAACGCGCTGGTCAACGCATGCAACCAAAAAAGCAATCGGGATCCCGTTTTGGAATTGAAGGAGGTCACGGTACAAGATACCGTCGACGGGCTGATTAAAAAATTTCTGGTGAGTCGTGGCTATGGCAGCCGTGTCACCAAATACCAACATCGCTTCTGTAACAGCGAATTTGGAACGCTGCAACTGTCAGAGAATGCCACAGCCATTATTTGCGAACTGTTTCTTCGGGGCCCGCAAACGCCTGGGGAATTGCGAAGCCGCACAGAACGATTGTGCAAATTCGGAGATGTGAACGAAGTCGAAGCCGAGCTTGCAAGCCTAATGGCCCGGGAAGAGCCATTAGTCGTCAAGCTTCCCCGCGAGCCCGGAAAACGCGAATCACGTTATGCCCACCTATTCAGCGGCTTACCCCAATCATCTACTTTGTCGACAACGCAAAGAGACGAGATCGAAACCGAAGCCTCTGACCGGGAAAGAATCGAAGCCCTGGAAAAGCAAGTCTACGAATTACAACTGGGACTTGATGAACTTCGGCAGAAATACCAACAGTTAGTTGAATAAAATCACGAATAAACCTTACAAACGCTACTGGCCTAACTCACGTTGTTGAAATATCCGCTTGGTCGGTGAATAGGTTGGTCAATAGTCCGAAGCCTAACAGTGCTGAATGTATAGGGCTCCTTTTCAAGCTACGCTATCATAGTCCGCTAAAGAAAGTGTGGATTGCTATATTATAGATTCGGCCTTTTAATGTCTGAACCGTTCGTGCTGAGCTTGTCGAAGCACACACCGCCTTTCGACAGGCTCAAGGCGAACGGAAACTTAATACTTCACA
>NZ_AYLO01000137.1 GCF_000496735.2 Methyloglobulus morosus KoM1 | reverse complement strand
AATACTTTACCTAATCGGTCTCTGAGTTCTTCATCAGTGGTTGAAATTCCTACAAGATAAAAAGCTGAATATCTCTCCTTGAAGAAAAAGACCTCAAAAGGATTCCTTAGAGTGTCGATTACTATCAAACAAGGAGAGTCCTTCACATCTCCTTTTCTATGCTTTTCACGCAGAAGTTTGATTAGTTTATTGGCAGATAATGCAATTGAAAAAAATTTTTTAGCTGAAAATACAGGCTTTAATGCATTCTCAGATGAACGTATATTGTCACCTATAGTTTGATAAAATTTAGTATAAGTATCGTCATGTTTATTATCAAAATATGATTTTAACTTATTAGAAAATATCGGTATCTTATTGAAATACCAGTCATAGCTAAAATCTATATCTTTTTCCACTAAATCATGGAGTTTTATTGAAGCTTCGTTATTACATTGAAATATGTTAAAAAACTTGTAATTGTCATCATTTTTTAATTGTATTAACTCATCAAACTGACTTCTAAGATCATCATCAAATTTTTTTAACTTCTCACTATCAAAACCATAATTATTTTTCAAATACTCTTTAAGATCATCGAAGGACGAGTTTAGTAAATAGCCAGTAATAATATCCTTGATACGAATTACTTCAAACGCACACCAGTTATGTTTTAAATACTCATAAAGTATTTTATATTTCCTAACATCATTTTCATTTTTATAAAATGAGGCATCACTTGGTGGATTAAAATCAGGCCATTCTTTGCTTTTTAATAGATCCGCAGTAGTTGAACAGCCTGAGCCGGTAAGTCCCGTTAATCCTAAAATCAGAAACTTCTTCCTTTCAGAAAAAAGTTCTTCAACCGCTTCGCTTTCTTTAGTCATTAATTATTAATACATTTAAGTGTTAAAATTACTGTGGCATCATCTTATGAATGATTCTAGTGAGAAAGCTTAGCTTGTATTTCAAATTGTTTTTATGTGTTTCATCACAAATTTCAAATTTTGAATCTAGATATAAGGTTGGGGTGAACTTGTGAACCCCAACACATCATCTCCGAGCAATTTTTTTGGTTATTCTTAAGTTAGGGCAAAGGCGCTTTCCGGGTAAACACATAACCCGTTTCTTTCGCCTGTAAATGGCAGGTCGAACATTCCTGGGCAAATCCGGCATCGTTGCCGTAAGGTTTTTGTTCCATGCCCAGCCAGCGGGCGTAGCCCCAACCGTTGGTATCCGCGAATTTCTTGCTGTCCCTAATCATGAATTCGACATGCGTTAGTTCGCCCGGCACGGTGGCGGCGGCAAAATTCGGGTGGGTGCTGTCTTTCCAGGCCAATTTGGCGAGCATGCTGCCGTCTGGCCAGGGGTTGGTCTTGCCTTCCGTCGCGGCTTTCGTGGCAATCGGGTTCGCGAGGATAATCCGCAACGAATCCTTATCCGTCCGGTGCGATACGCCGAGAGGTTGCCAGGTTTTATAATCTTTCGGGATGGCAATCCCGTTCGGCGCGGGTGCAACAGTGGCTTCCCGGGACAAAGCGGGCGCGGACATTGTCATGAATAATGCAGCGATCAGAGCGGATTTAAGAATCAGGTTATCGGGCATAAGGACCTCGCAAGGTTAACTTTTTAATGTGCCTTGATTATACTGGGTTATAAATTTGACGGTTAATTTTTGGCTGTATGAAATCTTGGCGTTGTTTAGAAAGCAATTAAGGAATCTTTGGACAAGTCCTTCGCATCTCAGGACGAACGGTAAGGGGTTGATTCCGTTCGTGGTGAGCTTGTCGAACCGTGAAGGGAATCAGCGCGTCCTGAAATTCCAATGTGTTTAAGTTTCCCTGATTTAGCGGATTATTTATTTTGGCGGGCTACTATGTCGAATCCACAAACATTCTCATCAAAAGACATTTTTCGGGATTTTATGGAAAAACCGTTAGACGAGTTGCTTTCGATAAATCAAGCCATCAATCCCGAAGACAAGGTTTTGGCGTTGTTTCACCGTTGTGCGATAGAAGTGCCCGCTTACCGACAGTTTTTGGAAGCACACGGGGTAAATCCCATTGGGATTACGTCCTATTCGGCATTTCAGGCGTTGCCCTTGATGAACAAAGCCAATTACATGCAAGCTTATCCGTTGCCGGAACGGTGCTTGGGCGGCAGTTTACGGGGGTCAGGCCGGGTGGCGGTATCTTCCGGTTCTACGGGTCAACCGACGTTTTGGCCGCGTTCTGCTGCTTACGAACTGGATGTCGCCATGCGCTTCGAACAGGCCTTCCATGACAGTTTCCGCGCCCATGAACGCAGTACGTTGGCGGTGGTGTGCTTTGCCTTGGGCAATTGGGTGGGCGGCATGTTTACGGCTTCGTGCTGCTGGCATCTGGCGCAGAAAGGTTACCCTCTAATGGTGGCGACCCCGGGCAACAACAAGGCGGAAATTTTTCGTGTGGTGCGCGAGTTGTCCCCGCATTTCGAGCAAACGGTGCTTTTGGGTTATCCGCCGTTCGTTAAGGACGTTATTGATGCCGGTATTGCTGAAGGCATTGAATGGGCGCGCTTCAAGCCCAAGCTGGTTTTTGCAGGCGAGGTGTTCAGCGAGGAATGGCGCAGCTTGATCGGGCAGCGTATCGGTTCGACATCGCCCTGCTTTGATTCTGCTTCGCTTTACGGCACAGCCGACGGCGGCGTACTCGGCAATGAAACACCGCTCAGCATCGCCATCCGCCGCTGGCTGGCAAACCATCCCGATGCCGCCCGAGACTTATTCGGCGAATCGCGTTTACCCACGCTAGTGCAATACGATCCGGCCAACCGTTTCTTTGAAACGCACGAAGGCACGCTGGTGGTTTCCGGCGAAAATTCCGTGCCGTTGGTGCGCTATCACATCGCCGATAAAGGCGGTTTAATCGCTTATGAGGAGATGTGGGGTTTCCTGAAAGGGAAGGGGGTGGATTCACTTGGCGAGTTAGGGCTGGAAAATGATTATCAGCCACGCAACTTGCCGTTTGTCTATGTGTTTGGGCGGGCGGATTTCACCGTATCTTATTACGGGGCCAATATTTATCCTGAAAATGTCACGGTCGGTTTGGAACAACCGGACATCATGGTATGGGTAACCGGCAAATTCGTGCTGGAAACACAGGAAACCAAAGATGGCGATAAAGTCCTGCACATTGCTGTGGAATGTTTGCCGAGCATTGATCCAGATGAAGCCGTCGCGCCAGCCATAGCCGAGTCCGTTCGTACCCAGTTGTTGCGTTTGAACAGTGAATTCGCCAATTACACACCTGTCGAGCGGCAATTACCCCTTGTTTCCCTGCGTCCTTTTGCAGATACTGAGTATTTTCCTGCTGGCATAAAACATCGGTACACCAGGAAATAAACATAGGCCTAAAGCATAAACTGTAAATCCGAATCATAACAGGCGAACCTACTTAGGGGTAATCGGGAAAAGAATGGTGAGCAAGCACCATATACGGTA
>NZ_AYLO01000136.1 GCF_000496735.2 Methyloglobulus morosus KoM1 | reverse complement strand
GCACGAATCCACAATAGATAATACACTTGACGCTGATTCGCTATTATCGAAAATTGAACTACCGAAAATTGTAGACCTCATCGTAAGCAAGCAGACACAGTACTATACATTGTGGGCTGTTTACACAGCGGTTCAGTTTGCTGCTGGAAACTATGGTTTTGGCCACACACTTTCCTTGGTGAATGGGTTGGCCGTGTTTTTTGGAGTATGGGCATTCAATTTGGGCCATCTCAACTTTCTGCTGAGGTGCGCGGATCAACTCGAGAAGTTAAGGACAGTACTGATCGCGGCGTTGGACAACAACAATGAAAAATATCAAAGCGCACTCCATGATGCATTCAGAAATATGAGCGAGGTTGGCTTGTCTGAGCGGGCTAGACAAGGTTGTTACTCTCGTGCTTATTTTTGGAATAGAACTACGGGTGTCCACCTATTTATTGATCTATGTGCGTCCGTTGCCCTATTAATTCGAGTTTCGTAGGGTGCATTCCATGCACCAAAGCAATCGCGATAGATCGGCAAATGCCGAATGTTTTACAAATGTCTTAAATGTGCCGATACCTGGTGCGTGAAACGCACCCTACCATATTATTCAAATAATTAGGAAAAACATGCCTCCAAAATATACTCCCTTAAAAGACCACGACACCCCGATCAAGGTGTTGTTTTCCGGTTATTTGATTACCGTTGGCATTGGTTATATGTTTGCCCTCATCCAGATATTGCTGACCCACGGGATGGCGGACGGTAAGTTTGGCTTGTCGGTGGACGACATTGTTTACAGCTATTACGGAAACCGTTCAGGAACGGTTTTGGAGCAAAAGCTGGACGGTTCCATGAGCGACAAGGCCCCCGACCAGGAGCGTTTTGACATCATCCAGTGGGTCAGGGACGGGGCGGATAGCGATGCCTATAAAGACAACGGCATCGAACAAATTGTCCAGGCACGTTGTGTGATGTGCCATAACAAAGAGGCTTCGGGTATCCCCAACTTTAATGATTACAAACAACTGAAAGCGTTGACCGCCCAGGATGAAGGCGCCACGCTGGGATCGCTGACACGCGGATCGCATATCCACATGTTTGGCATCAGCTTTATTTTTATGTTTGTCGGCATTATTTTCAGCTTTTCGGAGACCACCGAGGTCAAGTACAAATGTATTGCCGTTGGTATGCCTTATGTGTTCTTAGTGACGGACATTGTATCCTGGTGGCTGACCAAGTTCTTCCCTATGTTCGCCTGGCTGGTCATTTTTGCCGGTATGGGCATGGGCGTGTCCTTCATGTTCATGTGGGCGACCTCCATCTTGGAAATGTGGTTGTATAAGCCCGTTTACGTTGACGGTATCGGGGTGCATTATCAGCGCATAAAATCCGAATTGGCTGAAGCGGGTTATGAAGAAAAATTTAATAAGCTGATGTCGATTATTGGGCGCCTGTTAATCGAGTTAAAAGATATCGTGTTGGTCATGCTAGAAAAAATGCAGACAATGACAAGCAAAAAATGACCGCAACCCCCGTCCCTGACATCGTCGCCTACCTGCAAGAAGACATAGGCACGGGCGATATTACCGCCGCGATCATCCCTGAAGCGGCGCAAGCTGAGGCTATCGTGATGACGCGGGAAGCGATGGTCGTCTGTGGGCAGCCGTGGTTTAATGCCGTATTTATGGCGTTGAATGGCGACACTCGAATTGTTTGGCACGTAGCCGAAGGTGAACCTGTGGCGGCGGGGACGACCTTATGTGATCTCGACGGTTCTGCAAGGGCATTGTTGACAGGTGAGCGCACAGCGTTAAACCTGTTGCAGACATTGTCCGCCACGGCAACGGTGGCGAGGCAATATGCCGATGCGGTTGCTGGAACAGGGTGCAAGGTGCTGGATACCCGTAAAACCATCCCAGGCTTACGGAATGCCCAAAAATATGCCGTTGCCTGTGGCGGTTGTCATAACCATCGGATGGGTTTGTATGATGGCGTGTTAATCAAGGAAAATCACATTATAGCGGCAGGTTCAATCGCCAAAGCGGTACATCTGGCGCGGAAGCAGGCTAACGCTACGGTGGAAGTGGAGGTGGAATCATTGGTGGAATTCCAGGAGGCCGTCGCCGCCAAACCTGACCGGATTATGCTGGATAATTTCACCTTGGACGAAATGCAATCAGCGGTTGCCTTGAATTATGGCAATATCGCCTTAGAGGTTTCCGGCAATATCACGTTGGAAAATATCCGTGGCGTTGCCGAAACCGGCGTTGATTATATTTCCGTCGGCGCATTGACCAAGCATGTTAGGGCGATTGATTTGTCCATGCGTATCAACCTAATAGCGCGTTCGCCAGGCGTGTTCGAATGATAGAAAATGCCCGCGCGTTGTTCAACTACGTTACGCATGGGGTTTACGTCATTTCAGTCACGCATGGTAAAGAACAAAACGCATTTACTGCGGCCTGGGTAATGCAGGCATCTTTTGATCCGCCGATGATTGCGTACAGCATCAATCCTGGGCATTATTCCTACCAATTGCTAAAAGCTAGCGGCGTTTGTACGGTCAATGTTTTGGGGCAAGACCATCTGGCAATAGCCGCGCATTTCGGCCAACCCGGGGTTAAGGAAAAAATGACCAAATACCGCTGGCAAACCAGAGAGGCAGCTGCCCCCATATTGTCCGATGGCTTGGTTTATTTCGACTGCAAGCTCAGCCACACGACGGATGCAGGCGACCATAAAATTGCGGTTTGCGAAGTGGTAGCGGCGGCGGAACTGAATTCGGGATGGCCGTTGCTGTATAGCCAAACGGGTAATATGGATCGCAGTGGCGAGTTATACAAAACTTAAGCCCTGTGGGTTCAACCCATTCCATCGAACAACTGATGGTCAATCAAATCACATAAGCAATTTGTTATCAAAACGTGTACTTCAAAGGTTCGTATGGCTGAACCGGAGGGAACGCGTATCTCTAGGTCCCGTTCGGTCAATAACCCTGAAATGACCTCGCTTTTTTCGCCGGTGAACGAGATGATGGAAATATCTTTGCTATGGGCTATGACGATTGCCTTGGCAATATTGGAAGAATGATTGCCATCGGTATAAGTGACTAAAACATCGCCGCTTTGCCCCAGTGACCGGATAGGTTTGGAGAACACTTCTTCGTAGCTGTAATCATTGGTGATGGCGGTTAAGGTTGTTGTGTCGGTAGTCAAGGCAATCGCAGGTAAAGACGGGCGGTCGCGTTCGAAATGATTCATCAAGTTGGACGAAAGTAACTGGGCTGAAGCGGCGGAGCGGCCGTTACCGCAGGTTAAAATTTTCCGGTCGTTCAATAGTGCGGACACCATACGTTGTGAGGCAAGCTCAATCAACTCGCACAGTTCCCCTAACGCATCCTGCTTGGTTTGGATGCTGTCTGTAAATTGGTTGATAATCCGGTTTTGTAAGGTCATGGTTGCTGTATTTAAGATTAAAAAGCGTTCTTTATCCAGTTGATGCTGCCATTACCAGAGATTGCGACTACATCAAAACGCAATGGGCAGTCGCGCCGAATTGTCGACAGGTAATGCTGGGTCGCGGCGATTATTTTGGCTTGTTTGCTGGCAGTGACGCTCTCAAGGGCGCTGCCGTAAACGTCGGATTTTCGGTAACGCACTTCGACAATCACCAGTGTGCGCCCATCGTTCATGATAAGGTCAAGCTCGCCTTGTTTGCAGCGATAATTACGGCTGACCAGTTTCAAGCCCTTGCCGACCAAAAAATCTTGGGCTTGGCCTTCCGCGTTTTTGCCGCGGACTAAGTGTGCCGCTTTTTCTTTGATCGAACCTAACACTATGGCGTATTCGCAGGAATTGTCAAATTGGTATGGCTGTCATTGCCTGCAGTCGGGCTATGGGTAAAGCCAATAAGCTCAGGTTGTCCTCTTACAAACTTAGCGCAAACCAAGCTGCGTTTGATTCGGTTATCGCTATCTAAAGTAAGGTTTCCCGTTGCACCGGGATAAGGGGTGGTATTCAGGGTCGTCAATCGCCCCGCAAGATGGTAAGCATCAATGCCCATTGCCACTAACCGAATATAGGACATGGGGAATTGGTTCAAAATATCCCTAAGCGACAGCATGCTGAGTTCGCCGCTGTAGGCGCCATTAAACAGCCAGGGTATATCGCAAAAAGTGATTCCGTTGAGTAGTGCGTCGCTCGCAGGGTCAGGTATGCCCGAGTAAATAGTCGGTAAGGCGTATACGGGTAGATTGCGGGTTTTAGGTATGAGCGAGTTGATTGAGCCGCCTTCCTTACCGTAAGCACTTAAGAACAAGGCATCGATATCATCTTGGCGCGGTAGGGTGTATGGGATGGTCGAGACTGACATCTGCGCAGTGTTGGCGCGGCTATCGCTTGGGTTAGTGCCTATCAGGTAATCGATAGCCGAAAGGAAATTTGTCTTTTGCGGGTCGTATATTTGTTTTTTTAGGATAATGCCGTTGAGTGCCTGCCAATCTTCGATAAAATAAGATAAAACTCGTTTGCTTTGATCGTTATTGGGGATCAGCAATGCGGCTTTTTTGTGTCCGTCCATAGCGGCTTTTTTAGTGATTTCGGCCACATCATCGATCGGGCTGATGGCGAACTGATACAAGTTTTGTTTACTAAGGTTGGGTACATGATTCAACGCCAGTACCGGAATATCCAAAATGGCTGAGTTGGCCAGGCTTTGGATATCCTCTTTATTCAATGGCCCAATAACCAGCTTTGCGCCTTCCAGCACCGCTTTTTGGTACAACTCAGAAATCTTGCCTTTCACGGTGCCATAGAAATGCAGCTCGGGTTTAATTCCACCGTTATATTGGCCGCTGTGTGCAGCCAAAAACCCTGCCTTGATTGCCTTGGCGGCATCCAAAAAAGGGCCGGACTCCGGCAATAAAATGGCGATAGATGCGGGCATCGTCTCTGAATCTTCCGGCATATTTGCGACCGTCGCCAAGTAGAGGTTAGCTGGATGGTCGGGATTGAGTGCCTTCCAGTTTGCCAGTGCGGCATTAAATTTAGCCGGGTTCTGGTTTCTTGACGACAGGATTTTGGCGATAGACACCCATTCGGCTAGGCCCGATGATTGGAATTGCTGATTGTGCGCAAGGGTTTCGGGCAATAAACCCAATGTTTCGAGAATCACGCCTTGGTTTTTTTTCCTTTCGTCAGGCGTGGGCAAAAAAGCGTCTAGAGCAACCCTGGCTGTGGAACTTCCCAGCAAATTGCCCGACAAGGAATAAGCAAAAGCTTGGGATTGGTAGAATTTGACCTTATCGCTGATACCCAGTTGCCCGGTATCCGTGGCTGTCAGCTTGACTAGTGCTTGTTCGACTTCACCAAAGCTAAGCAGGATTTGGGCTGATAGCAAGTTAAATTGTGCTTGCTGTCCTGGCGTTAATTCAGCCGTGTTGATTACATCAGCCTGTTGCTTGGCGACATTGCCCTTTCCAGTCTGAACCAATCTACCTATATTTTGTAAACGCGTGCTATTTTGTTCAATTGTCCAAGACGATGGCTGTTCTTGGTACAATTCATAGTCGTCTGGCAGTTTTACACAGCCCGATAACAGCAATATCCAGGAAAGCGAAAAACAAATTAAGTTACGGCTCATAGGATTTACCTTCATTGAGACAGAAATTATTCCAATTACAGAGTGTATGTCAAATCATCCCGGCAAATTATACGTTGTTGCAACCCCAATAGGTAATTTAGCCGATATAAGCTTCAGGGCCGTTGAGACGTTAAAACAGGTTGGCCTGATTGCCGCCGAAGACACCCGTCATGTGAAGTTACTGCTAAATCATTACGGCATTAGCAATAAGATAATGTCTTTCCATCAACACAATGAGGAAAAGGTGGCCGCTTATCTGCTGGAAAAGCTGCGTAGCGGGCTTTCAATCGCCCTGGTTTCCGATGCCGGAACACCGTTGCTGAGCGATCCTGGATTGCCGCTGGTCCAGAAGATTAAAGATGCCGGATTGGATGTTGTGCCCATACCAGGCGCATGCGCTTTAATTGCGGCATTGTCTGCGGCGGGTTTACCGGTTACGCAATTTTCCTTCGAGGGTTTTCTGCCGCGTACCTCTTCGGCACGTAAAGCCTTTTTCACGGAAAGGCTTGGTGCCGCGACGACCTGGGTGTTTTACGAATCCAGTCACCGTATCTTGGCGGCATTGCAGGATATGGCGACAGTTTTGCCGCCTGATCGGCAGGTCGTTATCGCAAGGGAACTCACGAAGCTGCACGAAACCATTGTCAAAACCCCATTAGCCAATGCGCTGGAATTGGTGACGCAAGACGAAAACATGCGTAAAGGCGAGTTTGTGGTTATCGTCGACGGTGCAACCAAAGTTAGAAAAGAAGATGATGCCCTCAGCCCAGAGCAGTTAAATATACTCCTTGTATTGATGCGCAAATGTTCTACCAAAACTGCCGTTGAGTTGGCAGTGGAAATTACCGGGGCAAGAAAAAAACTGCTTTATCAGGCGGCTTTGGATTTGGAAAAGGCTGGAAGGGAATAGCTTTCTGAGTTCGAGTGGTTCAAATCATGGTTCATCACTTGTCAATTTGTAATGAACTTTACTGCCATCAATAACTACCAAATCCCTTCTAATTAATTCTTTTATTAGATTATTTAGCTCTTCTGCGTCTAATGTTTTCATAAAAAGAGCATTGATTGCATTTGATAGGTTTTCTAGCTTTCTGGGTTTTGCGTTGCCTCGATTAATTAGAAATCGTACGATTTCTTCCGTCTTTTCGCTTAATGTTTTAGAGTTGGATATTTTTAATATGGGAATGTCATTAATTTGATTATATCTTTGAATTAGAACTCTTCTTTCTCGTAAATGTTTAATTAGTAAGTCAAATCCAGAATCTTTAGAGATAATATGAAAATAACCGTTTGGGTCCTTTTCAAACAACTTGCCAAGATAAAAAGCAACATGAAAATCTAAAGCATTTTTCCCATTGCCTTCAATTTTTATGTACTCGGCATTTTTACCCAATTCTTGCATTGAAGCTGCCAATTCAACTGAAATCTTTGTTTGATTTGCCCCGATAAATAGAAGAACTTTGAAAGGATAATCGGGTGGTAAAGACAATGATGAAGGTTGTACATTTTCGTAATCAATGAATATGTAATTTGTCCTTCCTTTTTTTTCGTTGATTTCCATACAGTGCTTTTGAATCTTCAAATAAATTTTTTCGTGGTCTAATAATCAACGGTTGTGGTAACGAATGCGTATCCCAAGGTCGATGGACAGCCGGATTTCCTCAGATGGAACTTCTATTGGGAAGTAGCAACCTGAAATTTGTGCCTGGCAAAAACTGGCGCCCTCGATGTTAGTTTTCCTAAAATCAATTCCACGCAAGTCAGCGCCCCGAAAATAGCCGTCGCGAAGGTCTAGCCCATCCGCATCAAGGTTTCGTAAGTCAAGGCCGCGAAAGTCGCCGCCGCTTAGTAAACCTTCGGTAGCTTCACCGGCCGCTTTGCGTTCGTTGAACTCGTCGACCCGTTCAGATCTCAACAATTCATAGAGTGGGTTATGAAAAATAACTGGCTTAGCCATGGCGCCTCCTGAGTAATGCATACTGGATGGAAAAGTGCGGTAAATCATGGTGTGACTATAGACCAAGCTTGAGTTTTTGCCCATCTTATGCCCCATTAGGGTTGTTTGGGTTGGTTAAGGGGTTTGCCCTATAAAGCCAGCCATTCTTTAATGCAGCTCGTCGTGTTTCATGACAGAATATGCCACTTTTCGCCGCCCTGGTTTGTAGCAGTTAATGAAGATCGCCATTTTGTCCCGCAATGCCAAACTTTACTCGACCGTACGCTTGGTCGAAGCCGCTGAAGCGCGTGGGCATGAAGTCCGTGTTTTGGATGTTTTAAGGTGTTATATGAATATCACTTCGCATAACCCATCTATCCATTATCGTGGTGAGGCATTGACGGGATTTGATGCGGTTATTCCACGAATCGGTGCGTCGGTGACTTTCTACGGGACAGCGGTATTGCGTCAGTTTGAGATGATGAATGTCATGCCCTTGAATGAGTCGGTGGCGATATCCCGGGCCCGCGACAAACTACGTTCTATGCAGTTGCTCGCCAGGAAAGGCATCGGTTTGCCGGTGACGGGTTTTGCCAGCAATCCCGATGACATTGCCGACCTGATCGCCCAGGTAGGCGGTGCGCCGCTGGTCATCAAGTTGTTGCAAGGGACGCAAGGCATTGGTGTGGTGCTGGCTGAGACACACAATGCCGCTGAAAGTGTTATCCAAGCATTTATGGGCTTAAAGGCCAATATTATGGTGCAAGAATTTATCAAGGAAGCCAAAGGCAGCGATATCCGCTGTTTTGTCATTGGCGACAAAGTGGTAGCTGCGATGAAGCGGCAGGGAGGTGAAGGTGAATTCCGGTCGAATTTGCACCGTGGCGGCTCTGGCAGTTTAGTTCGCTTAACGCCGGAAGAGCGTTCTACCGCCGTGCGGGCGGCAAAGATTATGGGCCTGAATGTGTGCGGCGTTGATATGTTGCGCTCCAATCACGGTTCCGTGATTATGGAAGTCAATTCCTCGCCAGGACTGCAAGGAATTGAAAACGTCAGCGGCAAGGACATTGCTGGACTGATTATAGAATTTATTGAAAAACGCTTTGAGTCCTTGGAAACAGTGACACCGAAATCCCCTGTTCGGACACGTACGCGGGGTAAAGGTTAGGCATCATCGTTATCGGTATCATTGTGCGAGGGCGGCAGGTTAAAGGACTGCCCGGTCGCTTTAAAATCCAAACTCAGAGTCATCAAAATCTTCAAACTGTTCTCTTAAGCGTTTCTTTTCCCAATAGATCTCAATTTTTCTTCGGGCATCCCTTCGGATAGTTTCTTTATCGGTTTCCTCTGTTAAGGGGACAAACTCACCTTCTTCAAAAATATCGTCCGCATCGTTTTCAATTTCCGGTGTGTTCTGTGCTTCAGGTTTTACAGCCGGTTTAGACGTTTCGTTTGCCATTTTTGATAACCCCACATAAAAAATTCTCTCGTTTGATTACAGCACAGGTGCTTACAGTCAGGCAGGTGGCGTTATCAAACACATAGTAGCCGATTTTGCGATAAATAAAAGAACACTGTTTCTATCATGGCTAATGCGCTGTCCAGGTAAGTTAAGCCTGACAGTATCATGGACAATGACAAAAAATTAAAAATATTGTTCCCCTACGATTTTTGGAATTATGGGGAGTGGTGCTTGAATTTTCAAGGGCAATGCGGGGAGGAATCGCGTTGTTTCCATAACAAATTCTGATTACCAATAAGCTTCAGCCAATTTTAGCAGCCGCCCTGGCATTGGCGGTGTCAAGGCTGATGCATACACTAATCTTGGCACTAACGCATCTAATTGATAG
>NZ_AYLO01000135.1 GCF_000496735.2 Methyloglobulus morosus KoM1 | reverse complement strand
GTAGTTTCCAACACATTGAAATCGGTGACACCTATAAATGGCATTTACTTACTTTTTATCAATCAGTTAAGCTGTACTATTCCGATAATCTCCGGACACCAGTGATTTAGTGATTATAAAAGCCCAGGGCTGAGAGGGTTATTTTCGTGCTGTATCCTTTGCTTACCGAAACATGGTCATTGGCTGATTGTTAAGGGAATTTTTAAACCTGATCCTAGGCAAAAACCAAGGACTAATACCAATACCATTGATTTCCTTGCCAATAGCTGTTGTAACTATAACCCCGATACCAATAGCTATTGAAAGTTGACCGCCAGCGGTTAAGCCATTTCCATTCTGCCTGTTGCGATTGCCGCGCTACCGTTGCTTCTCTAAGCAATTGCGCCGCTTCTTTATCGCCCTTACTAGCACAAATAGTCAGCCATTTTTCGGCCTCGCCGGGGTCTGATCCTAATTCTCCTAGCCCTGTTAGATAAAGCCTCCCCAATGCTTTCTGTGCCTCAAAATGTCCTCTTTCCGCAGCATCACGCATCCATTTGATAGAGAGGTAACTGTCCTGGCGGACACCATCTCCCCGAAATAAGCGTAAGGCAAGGTCATACGCAGCGCGGGGATCATTTTTGGCAAGTTCTTCCAGGGCGGCTATCTTGCCACCAGGATCATTGTCAGGCAGCGCACTTTCTGGGTTGAATGACTCATAATTTTTGGGGCGTTCCACACAACCACTGGGATCGCAGACGGAGATGGTATCTTTTGGTTTGGGTCGTTCGTGTACGCAGGCAACAAGGCACAACAAAAACAGGCTAAGCATCAGTTTTATCAAGGCTAATCTTCTATCTTGCATAAGTTTCTTCTCTCTTTGGGATTATTTGATATATTATCGCCACGATTTACATGGTATCTTAAATTTTCATTAAATTGGTGTGTTTTTTGATAGTAATCTTTTACGAAGGGGGCATTACAAAATGATCGCAAAAAAACTTAAAAAAATCTCAATAATCGGTGCTGCCGCAGTATTCACGGCTTGTGCTCAACCAGGCCTTCAAACGGGCGGAAGCGGCAATTTAGTAAGTGGCTCAGCGGGTGGCGCCACCAGTGTTAATGCCAATAAATCGCTAGAGCGCTGTTCGACTCCATTAGGTACGCTCGCTGTGAGTGATGGTCGCTTTAGCGGCTCCAGTGCCGTCACGACGGTTGATCCTTTAATCCGCCTTGCCGTACAACAATCTAACTGCTTCGTTATTACCTCAATCGGCAATCAGGCGACCAGGGCGATGATTAACGAAATCGTTGGCGAGCAAAGGGAATCCGGCGAATACCGTCCAGGTTCAAGACAAGAAAAAGGCCAGCGCGTTGCGGCAGATTATCTTTTGGATCCGCAAGTTATCGTTCTTAACGAAAATACCGGTGGCAGCGGCGCAAGCCTTGGTGGCGCACTGGTTGGTGCTGGACTTGGCGCGGCAGGATTAGGTGGTCTTGGAGCGATTGCTGGTGCGGTTTCTAATTCTATGGAAACAAGGACCACCGACGTTGCGCTAACTTTGACTGATATTCGCTCCACTGTTCAAGTTGCTATTTCCCAAGGCAGCGCAACAGCAAATAATATGAATTTGTCAGGCGCTGGTGCATTAGGTGGATGGGGTGGGCTGATTGGCGGCGCATTGGGCGGCGGCCTGAGTTCTTACACAAGAACACCAGAAGGCCAAGCGACCGCAGCGGCATTCTTTGATGCCTATAATAACCTTGTGGTATCGGTACGGAATTATAAGGCACAGGATGTTAAAGGCGGCATGGGACGTGGCGGGGCATTGAAAGTTTACTGAAGAAATTCTTTAACATTTTGATTACGCTAATGGTTCTATGGCAGGCTCAGGGCGAACGAAACCAGTCCGTTACAGTTCGCCCTGGGTTAAGGCTCAATTGGATAAGGATAGCTGCCTTTCCTAATATTAAAAAACGCCAGTTCTGGCAAGCTGGCCAGAATTCCCCTGCCACCTTTTTTTATTTCTTTGCCGCCGTCAAAGGGCCAACGCGCTAGGCCAAGGATAGTTTGAATGGTGGATGCTAAGGTATTCGCCACCCCAAACAAGGGTCTAGACAAAATGGCATCATCGGTAAAGAACACAAACCAGCTATCATCAGGATTATGGTTATATAAGCTGGAACTGAAAATATTGGATTCCCTTAAATAGACTAAGCTATTGGCTTCCTGCTCATATAGCTTGCTTAATGCTTGCTTTCTATAGGCTGGAATTTCAGTAATTTTAGTGACGTTATAGCTGTTTTTAACCGAATCAAACGCTTGAAATGGAATAAAATTAGCTTTTGGGTCGAGATAACCACCCAGCATTCGCTTTGATTGTCCCCAAAGTGCTGTATTTATAAGGTCAAAAAGGGTTGTCACACAATTTTTAGTCAATAAGTTATAACCATTGCGCTTGCGATCGTCTTTGTCCGAATGTTCGATTCTTGTTTTTTGGGAATGTAAGGCTTGTTCTAATTGCGTAGTGGACAGATCTGTCAGTAGAAAGCCAGCGGATGGAATGCTTTTGCCAGGTAATGGTTGCTCGCTACGGTACCGCATTTCGCCAGTTTTGTCGCTTTCCAGCCATTGATGATAGCGGTTTGCCGCCATTTCCAATTTAGTGTAGTACGGCTCATAATTGCTTGATCTTTGCGCTAAATCATTAATTGCTTCCTGTAGTCGCTTTAAGTCAACTTGCCTGTGTTTCTGCAAGTATTCCGTATAAAGGCTAAGTTGTTGCTTTCGTATGGGAACGGCTTTTTCATCCACATCGTCCAAAAACACCCAATGTTTGGATTGGATGGTTTGTTCAATAACGATCAAACGCGCCAATGTGATAAATAAAGCAGCGCCCCAGTCAGGCCTATTCGATACCGCTATGGATTGGGCGGAAAGCAATAAGCGTTGCTGAATAGTTTTTACAGCGCTCAACGCTGAATCATTCAGGCTCATGTTTGGGACATCGGCATGAAAACAAGCATTCCCAAGCAAAGGCTGGACTTTTTGCAAGACCTGCAAAGCCAATAAGCCGTTCAGCAAATCCATGTAGTGTTCAGGGAAGGAATAATGAGGGGAAGCCCAATCGCCTTTATCGTCCGGGGAGAGCTTGCCAAGCTTTTTCCTTAGGGAGGTTATTTTTTCAGGCAGAAAATTCTTCCCGTATCGATCTTCAAGCTTCTGCCTTAACTCAGTGATAACTGTTACGCTTGAGCGTGCCGTAGTGCATTCAGCAACGGTTTTTTTTGCGCCTAAGTTAGCGTTATTGGCATAAAACAATCCTGCACTTGGTAATTGCGGCGCCAATTCAGCATTAACCTTAGAATTCATTGCGTTGACCGTCTTCAATTCCAGCAAAGATTGCAACAAGGACAGGCCGTCTTGCAGGGCTTGCAGATGTTTCAGGCGCTGATCCTGGCTTAAAAGCTGTACTTTAAAATGACTGTTGAGTTGGTCATAAGTCGTCTGTGACACGGCAATATCTGCAATATGTAGGGTGCGGTTTTGGCGCAATCGGTAATTGACCCTAAACGCATCGGCATGATGCTTAAACAGGCGAACCATTCCGTCTTCATATTGGTAATGATAAACATCTTCGCCTAACTGGACGGCAACATGGCCCCCGCTCGCATTGCCCTCACTGGCTTCTATGTACAAAAATTGAAAAGTGTTGGCCTGCGCGGTGTTGGTTAACAACAGCAATCCTAGCAATAGGGCTTTCACACTGGATTAGCCTTAATTGTCATACCCTTCTTGGATATCTTCCATCTTGCCTGAATCGCCGTTGGACAATTTTTTCTTATAACTGTCGAGCTGTGTTGTTGAAATTCTGGCTTTCTTTAACCCTTTGCCGATTGCCCTATAGGTTTTTGGATTCGCTTCCCAATCGACTATGCCGTTTTGTGAGGCGACATCGCTGATGCCTTTCATGAAGGCATTTTGGTCGCCGTGGCTGGCATTGGTCCGCATATAGGTCACTGTAAAGTCCTGGACTTCATTTTCATAACGGTTATCGTCGATCTTCTTCTTTTTTTCATCGCTTTTGCTGGACGAAGTGGAAGAGTCGGAAATGCTTTCTGAACTGTTGGCGATTGAGCCCGCACTATCGGAGATTGATCCGGCGCTATCAGAAATGGAGCAGCCACTTAGTGCAAACGCTGCGCTTAGTCCTAATAAAGCCAAATTATATGTTCTTGTGTAGCCTAAACTAGCCATAATTTCTCCAATTCTGCTTGTTACTAAACGATATGGATTCGTGAATCCAGGAATCGGCTGAACATAAGAATCGTTTTTCCGCTTAGCCTTAAGGTGCATCGTACCAGTTTCTTAACGCGGATTGAACCGTTCTTGCCTAACACTTAAGCGTCCAAGGACTACGGTCGGGAAAAACTCCAGCTTGCATCACAACAGTGACATATTATAATCCCTGTGTTTTTTACGATCCTTAGAAGGAAATAATAATGAAAAAATCTTACCTGTCTATCCCGTTGTTAGCATTTTTGTTTGTGACAGTAGCCTATGCGCACGGGCCTGTCCGCCAAAAAGTTGAGGAACAAATCACCATTAATGCACCCGCCCAAAAAGTGTGGGGTATTATCAAGGAATACGGCGATGCGTCGTGGTTGCCCGCAGTCAAAAGCACAGATGCCAAAGGCGGCAACACTGAAGGCTCAATCCGCGTGTTGACCTTGCAAGACGGCGGCACGATTACGGAAGAACTCAAAAAATACGATGAAGGCAAGATGTCGTTTGCTTACAAGATTACCGATATGAGTGCCGCTAAAACGATCAACCACGCCGGCGCGGATGTCAAAGTTCCGGTATTGCCGGTAGATAACTATGCCGCCAGCATTGATTTGGAAGCCAAAGGTGAAACCACAGTAGTTACCTGGAAAGCGGGTTTTTATCGTGCCTACACCAACAACAATCCGCCGCCAGAAATGAATGAAGAAGCCGCAAATACGGCGGTAATCGGCATATTTAAAGCGGGCTTGGAAAATTTGAAGAAGTTGGCTGAGAAATAAAACTAAATCATCCCAGTAAACCAACAAGGTGTTAAGTTTTCATCATTATTGGGCGGCAGTTATTGCCCTGGTAACGGTTAATTGGGTCGCCCCTTTGAGGGCAGCGCCTTTTGCGTACATCAGTAATCAACTGGATGACAGCGTATCGGTTATTGATACGCTGTCAGGCAATGTTGTTGACACCGTTAGTGTGCAAGGCAAACCCGCTGGTGTTGCGGCATCGCCCGACGGCAATAGGGTTTATGTTAGCACCCCGGAAGCTGCCGGTTTTGCGGTAATCGACACCAAACAGCGTAAAGTCATCGCCAAAGTTAAGGTCGGCGAAGGTTCATTAGGCATAACAGTCAGTCCGGACAGCAAGCACGTTTACGTAGCGGACTGGTATAACAACAAAGTTTCTGTTGTGGGTGCGGACAGCTTAAAGGTTACAGGCACGATTGCCGTTGGGCAATCGCCGTCCGGCGTGATTGTTAGCCCTAATAATCGCTGGCTGTATGTCGCTAATCGTTTGGATAACTCCGTCTCCAAGATCGATACCTATAAACAGGCTGTCGTAAAGACAGTGCAAGTCGGCGAACATCCCTTCGGTTTGACGCTAGACACCCGGGGCGACCGCCTTTATGTCGCTAACGTAAAAAGCGACGATATTACCGCCGTTGAAACCGCAACCATGAAAGTGATTGCCACCGTAAAGGTCAATATGCTGCCTTATGCGACCGCATTGGCATTAAACGACAGCCGCCTGTTCGTGACTAACCAGGATGACGGTTCTGTGTCAGTGGTCGATACGGAAACGTTGAAAGAAATCGGCTTGATCCCTGTCGGCGAAAAACCCGAGGGTATCTGCACTCACCCCGAAGACCGTTACGTCTATGTCGCCAATTGGTTCGATAGCAATGTAAGTGTCATTGACGCTAGGAATTTAAAAGTTGTCAACACCATCAAGACAGGCGAAGGCAGCCGGGGCTTTGGGCGGTTTTTTAGCGCACATTAATAACAACAATTAGGTAAGAACATGGCAGAAACAGTAGACGAACTGACCGTCAATTATGAAGACGGCGGCGTTCAAACGGTTAAGGAACTGGACAAAAAAGTCCTCACCAAAGGTGCGTGGGCGACGTTAATCTTCCGTTACCAGGATTGGAACAACGCTAAAGGCGAATACGGCCCGGATAAATACACCATCCGCCGTTACCAAAAACAGAATGGCGAATACCGACAAAAATCCAAGTTCAACATATCCAGTAAGGAGCAAGCCAAGAGTATTATTGAGGCGTTGACGGATTGGGTTGGGTTGGAGTAGTTGGATATTTTTAAAAAATCCCACCGTTTGTAGCGATAATTTGTCTTGTCTCTAAGTTACGACGATCGCACTTCAGCTCATGCTCCTCGTGCGCTAAAGAGGAGTTAAGCTTTAATTGGATTCTTAGAGACAGTTAATCTACAACATTTAAAAAGGGTTGGGCTTAAGTCAATTGCTATAATGGAGCAAAAGTGATTGTCAGCAAAGCACTGTCTGAGTACGTCTGTATGCTTCACTCGTTTGACAGTATTATTGTTTAAATCCCACGATGCTAAAGCGCTTGCTAAGTGATCTGGAATTCTATTGATTTCGTCGTACCACAATTGCTGCTCACCCTTCTCCTTAACCCCTATTAATAGCTTGGTATCTTTACTGTTTAAACCATCACGTTCACATAACGCGTTATGATTCATAGTGAATAAATCTTGTGCAATTCTGTCCCAAGCGTCTACTATTTTATCTTGATCGGAAAACCACCCGATAACTTCAGCTTTAGATTCTTTAGTTAATAGATATGCCAGATAACTCGCCAAAAGCGAGACTATCAAAACATTTCTGTATAAATTTAAATTTGGCGATTTCTTGTTTAGATTTTTTTTTGCAGCATTTAGCTTTATAACTATAGATTCGAAATATTCACTCCCTTCTGGTTGATTTACCATCCAGCATTTAACCATCGAAATCGTATAATCAAATTGTTGCATTATAAATTCTCTACTAGATAAGCCAGCTTGTTCTGTCAACCCTTTTAGGCTTTTAAAGATAAAACTAACGCTAAATATCCTTTTTTCAGAAATGTGACGAATAAAATCTGTGCTTACGGTTCTACAATTCTTTATGTCATTAGGGGCCATCTTCCCTAAATATCCTAAGTATGGTTCAAATTGGAAGTCATACGGTATGATGGAAAACGAAGCTACTTTATTGGGCATGTGTTTATCTTCAAGATAGTAGTCACTTGAGATAACGAATTTAGTGTTTTTATTCAGGTTAAGGTACTTTCTTAAATCGTCTCTAATAGAACAAAGAAGCGTACCATCAAGAATTTTTATGACATTTTCCATTTGACAATTAAGGCGCATTTCATAAGCAAGGGCGGAGGATTAGCCGCGCAACTTGGTTGGGTTTTGATTGGCTGCTTTTGTTTGGGCGCGTCGTAATCCGCCTTACAGCTTTTTCATTTCTTCCTAATAAAAAATACCTGCACATTTGTTTCCCGAGTCAATTCGAGCATTTCATGTCCCGTTTGGTCAACATAAACCCCAATGTCCAAATGGGCGGCGGGATCGGTGGCGATGATTTTTACCACGTCGCCGCTTTGCGCTTCCATTAGGGCTTTTTTCAGGCGCAATAACGGGAGCGGGCACAAAAGGCCGCTGGCATCGACTTCCAGGTCAAATTCGATGAGGGTTATACCTGTCATTGCTATTTATTGTCTCGATTGCGATAGGGATTGCATATAATACCATCCCATCTTAATCGACGAATCAGCCTAGTGGATTACTTTCCCGTTTTTTTTAAGCTTAAAGGACAAGACTGCCTTGTCGTGGGTGGCGGCGACATTGCTGCCCGGAAAATCGAATTGCTGTCGCGTGCTGGGGCGAATATCACCGTGGTTGCAAGGGAAATTGGCGAGGCGGTTGCGACGATGCAAACTTCTTTGGGTTTAACCGTACGGCAAACAAGCTTTACACCAGAAAATTTAGAGCGCTATAAGCTCATTGTGTCGGCAACCGACGATGCCGAAACCAACAGGCTGGTTGCCCATACTGCCCAAGAACAACGCATTCCTGTTAACGTAGTAGATAACCCAGGGCTTAGCAGTTTTATATTTCCCGCCATTGTTGACCGTTCGCCGCTTGTCATAGCGGTATCCTCTGGCGGCGTAGCCCCCGTCTTGGCGCGGTTGCTCAGGGCGAAAATAGAATCTGCCGTTCCGCCGGCTTATGGGCGGTTAGCGGTTTTGGCAGAGAAATTCAGGGATATGGTCAAACAGCGTATCGCCATAACCCCGCAACGGCGAGTGTTTTGGGAGAATGCGTTCCAGGGCAATATTGCCGAACAGGTATTCGCCGGTAACGAGCAAGATGCAGAACTTTTGTTAAAGCAATCGCTGGACGATTTTGATGGCACGGTTAACAACGGTGAAGTTTATTTAATCGGTGCAGGGCCGGGCGCAGCGGATTTGTTGACGTTCCGCGCGTTGCGTTTGTTGCAACAAGCAGATGTCGTGGTCTACGACCACTTGGTGTCTGCCGAGATTATCGACTTGGCGCGGCGTGATGCGGAAAAGATCTACGCCGGGAAACAACGCCAGTGCCATACCTTGTCGCAAGTCTCAATCAATCAATTGCTTGCCGATTTGGCAAAGGCGGGAAAACGGGTGGCGCGCTTAAAAGGCGGCGACCCGTTTATCTTTGGTCGGGGCGGTGAGGAAATGGAGACCCTGATGGCGCAAGGCATTCATTTTCAAGTCGTCCCGGGCATCACTGCCGCTTCCGGTTGCGCCAGTTATGCAGGTATCCCGCTAACACATCGCGATCACGCCCAATCGTGTGTGTTCGTGACCGGACACCTCAAAGACGATTGCGTTAACCTAAACTGGACTCAATTGGCACTGCCTAACCAGACCGTGATTATTTATATGGGCTTGATAGGGCTGGAACAAATCTGCCTGTCGCTCATGGCCCATGGCTGTCCTGGAGATATGCCTATCGCCTTGATACAACAAGGCACAACGGATAACCAAAAAGTCATTACCGGCACATTGGCCACGTTACCTGCGTTGGTGGCTGAGCAAGTTATCAAGGCCCCGACGATTATTATTATTGGCACGGTGGTGAGCCTGCACGACAAACTTAAGTGGTTTAAGGGGGAACATTGATGAACGAATGGGTGATAGCCCTAAAGGCAATCGTTTAATTCATTCTCTAGCGGTACTGTAAATTTGACGTATTTATAGTTTCCCTATATCATTTGTCGGTTATGTTAGCCAAGATGCCAGAATTCATTGACCCCATCTTGCTGGCCGACAGGAATGCCAGTATTGAAGGCGAGTTGCCAGTAAGCAGTTTAGACAGATTGGCTGCCATGTTGTCCAATGATGACGGCAATGTTGCCGTAAAGCTGTTTTTTGGCAAAGTCGGAAAGCTGGCTACGGTTGAAGGGCATATTTCAGCTATTCTGGCGGTTAAATGCCAGCGCTGTTTGGAAGCCGTGGAATGGCCTATCAGCAGCGATATTAAACTGGCCGTAGTTCATTCGTTGGCGCTAGCCAATAAACTGTCAGACGGCTACGAACCTTTGTACTTGGCTGATGAAGAGAAGATTCCGCTAAAAAACATAGTGGAAGATGAATTATTGCTTAGTTTGCCGGACATTCCTAAGCATCAACATGATTGCATAGCGCCGAATAGTCCTAAAAATATGTCGGCGCGTTCGCATAAAGCAGGCGAGGCCCCAATGGAAAGCCCTTTTTCTATATTGGCTGAACTTCAAAACCAAAAAAAACTGGAGACCAAAAATGGCAGTACAAAAAAGTAAAGTATCACGTTCAAGGCGCGACCAGCGCCGTTCGCACGATGCTTTGACCGCAAAAACTTTGGCGCAAGATCCGCTGACAGGCGAAACGCATTTGCGTCACCACGTCACACCTGAAGGTTATTTTAAAGGCCGTCAAATCGTCAATATAGAAAGCGACGATTAATTTCAAATGGTTAGTGTTATTTAATGACAATTAGGATAATGGCAACGATTTTTCTATCGAATTCGCGAGCCTTGTCATTTCGGAGCAATTCAAAAGCGTGGCTTTAACGATCTCGATAGATGCAATGGGTGGTGATTTCGGTCCTGGAATCACTGTGCCTGCATCCCTGGACTGTTTGAGAAACAATCCAGACTTGAAATTGATATTGGTTGGCGACTCAACCATACTCAACCAGCATTTGGGTGAAAATCTTTCCGTATTTAAGGATAGGTTGACCGTCCATCATGCCTCGCAACAGGTGGAAATGCATGAATCCCCCTCCAAGGCATTGAAAAACAAAAAAGACTCGTCGATGCGGGTCGCGATCAACCTTGTCCACGAAGGGCTTGCTGATGCCTGTGTCAGTGCCGGCAATACGGGTGCTTTGATGGCGACCGCCCGGTTTGTGCTAAAAATGATTCCTGGTATAGACCGCCCAGGCATCATCTCCGCGCTTCCTTCTGTTTTTGGACATACGCACGTCTTGGATTTGGGCGCGAATGTCGATTGTACGGCGGAACACCTCTACCAATTTGCCGTCATGGGCAATGAGCTGGTGAAAGCGGTAGAGAATATAGAAAGTCCTAGGGTTGGCCTTTTGAACATTGGCGAAGAGGACGTGAAAGGCAACGAACAAGTAAAGACGGCAGCAAAACTGCTGGAAAACTCATCCTTGAACTACATCGGCTATGTCGAAGGCAATTCGCTTAATGCCGGTAATATTAAAGTTGACCTGATAGTTTGCGATGGTTTTGTGGGCAATGTCGCGCTGAAGTCCATAGAAGGTGCGGCAAAAATGATCAGCACTTTGCTTAAAGAAGACTTTTCTAAAAATATATTTACCAAATTAGCTGGTTTAATTGCCTATCCGGTGCTCAGGTCGTTCAAGGATCGTATTGATCCTCGGTTATATAATGGCGCAAGTTTTTTAGGCCTTAAGGGGTTGGTTATTAAAAGTCATGGTGGTGCGGATGCATTAGCTTTTAAGACAGCTATTGAGATTGCAGAAATTGAAGTAAAACAAGATGTTATAAGAAGAATAAGTGAGCAAGTCGAAAAATCCTTGACCCTGAGCAAGAGCGCATGACGCGTTATTCAAAAATATTGGGTACGGGCGGTTATTTGCCCGAAGAAATTCGCACCAATGACGATATTTCAAAAACAGTAGATACCTCGGACACCTGGATTTACGAGCGCACAGGAATCAAGAGCCGCCGCATAGCGGGCGCAAACGAAACCGCCTCAAGCATGGCAGAAATTGCCGCAAGGCAGGCGATAAGTGCTGCCCAAATCGCTCCAGAAGACATCGACTTAATCATCGTCGCTACAGGAACGCCCGACCGGGTTTATCCTAGTACGGCATGTTTGCTGCAACATCGGTTGGGGATCAAACATTGTGTCGCATTCGACATTCAAGCTGCTTGTTCCGGTGCGATATATGGGCTGAGCATTGCCGACCAATATATCAAAACAGGTGCGGTCAAACATGTCTTGATCGTAGGTTCAGAAATCTGTTCCCGTATAGTGGATTGGACGGATCGCGGTACGTGCATTTTGTTTGGTGATGGGGCAGGGGCGTTATTGCTGGGCTCTTCTGACGAAGCAGGGGTGTTGTCCACACATGTCTATTCCGATGGCGGTTACGAGGACATGCTTTATTGTCCCAATTCACAAGCGGCTACCGAAGCCAATAAACATGAATTGGGTGTTATCAACATGCGAGGCAACGAAGTTTTTAAGATGGCTGTCAATACCTTGGAACGCATCGTTGATGAAACGTTGGAAGCCAATAATATGCAGCAATCAGAGATTGATTGGTTGGTGCCGCACCAAGCCAATATCCGAATTATCGCAGCCACCGCGAAAAAGCTAAAAATGTCTATAGACCAAGTCATCGTCACCCTGCAAGAACAGGGTAATACCTCCTCCGCATCTGTGTTGCTCGCCTTGCACGAAGGCATTAGCGATGGTCGTATCAAACGTGGACAAGTAGTCTTATTGGAAGCATTCGGCGCGGGGTTCACCTGGGGTTCTGCGCTCATCAAGTACTAATCGGCAAAATAAACCATGCGTGGACAACAAAAAAATCTGGCGTTTGTCTTTCCAGGACAAGGCTCGCAATCCGTAGGTATGCTAACCCAATTGGCGGCAAGCTACCCTGAAGTCAAACAAACCTTTGATAAAGCTTCGTTTGTGTTAGGGCGCAATCTTTGGGACTTGGTTGTAAACGGTCCGGAAGAGAAGCTTAACCAAACCCAGAATACCCAGCCAGCCATGCTGGCTGCAGGCGTTGCGGTGTGGGAGGTTTGGTGCAAACACAGTGCCATTCGTCCGGCTTGGATGGCGGGACATAGCTTGGGCGAATATACGGCGCTGGTTTGTTCCGGTGCTTTGTTTTTTGAAGATGCCGTCAAGCTGGTTGAAGCCAGGGCGCGATTTATGCAGGAAGCCGTACCTGCTGGGGTTGGTACGATGGCGGCAATCTTGGGCTTGGATGATGATAAAATAATAACAATTTGCGCCGATGTTGCCGGAACGGAAATCGTTTCGGCGGTCAATTTTAACTCACCCGGCCAAGTTGTCATTGCCGGACATACGGCAGCGGTCGAACGGGCGGTTGCGGCTGCCAAAGAAGCGGGTGCAAAACGCGCGGTCATGTTGCCCGTTAGCGTCCCTTCCCACTGTGCATTGATGCTGTCGGCAGCGGAAAAGCTGGAGGAATGCTTGCGCGACATCGCCTTGGAGACACCCAAAATGCACACAATCCATAATGCGGACGTGGAAATGCACACTGCCCCTGACGTTATACGCCAGGTGCTAAAAGAGCAACTTTATAAGCCAGTCCGTTGGGTAGAGGGTATTGAATTGATGCATAATAAAGGCGTAACTATTTTCATAGAATGCGGCCCAGGTAAAGTGTTGACAGGCCTGGACAAGCGTATCGCCAAGGAAGCCGAGCATCTGGCAATCTATGACCCTGAGACCTTAAATAAAGTATTGGAGCAACTCAATGACTAAACCAGTCGCTTTGGTAACGGGTGCCAGTCGAGGTATCGGCAAGGCGATTGCAGAAAAATTGGCGGTTGATGGTTTTTTTGTGGTCGGTACGGCAACCACAGACAGCGGCGCGGAAGCCATTTCTGCGTATCTGGCAGAAAACGGCAAAGGCTTGAAGCTTAATGTAGCTGATGCCGAGTCCGTTGAAACAGTCATCAAGGCTGTAAACGACAGTTTTGGTGCGCCCACGGTACTCGTCAACAATGCGGGTGTCACCCGCGATAACTTGTTGATGCGTATGAAAGATGATGAATGGGATGACATCATCAACACCAATTTGACATCAGTGTTTCGGATGAGCAAAGCGGTGTTGCGCGGCATGATGAAGGCTAAAACCGGGCGCATCATCAATATATCGTCTGTGGTTGGTGCGACGGGAAATGCCGGACAAGCCAATTATGCCGCAGCCAAAGCAGGCATGATAGGCTTTGCCAAGTCGATGGCGAAGGAAGTGGGTTCGCGCAATATTACCATCAATACCGTTGCGCCGGGCTTTATTGATACCGACATGACCAAGGAGTTGAGTAACGATATTAAGGAATCATTGCTGGCTTCCATCCCCTTGTCACGTTTGGGCGCAGCCAATGAAGTCGCCCATGCCGTGGCGTTTTTGGCTTCGGAAGGGGCCGCTTACATCACGGGTGAAACTCTCCATGTAAATGGCGGCTTATTCATGCCGTAATATTGTGAGTTTTTTGCAATATCAAGTATAATTCCCCCCGCCGTCTGGAATTGTCGGACACGGGATTCCAGTAACTAAATGACGCCACAGTGTAAGCGATTAATTATAAAGAATAAACTGTGTTGATTGAGGATATAATTATGAGTAATGTTGAAGAACGAGTTAAAAAAATTGTTGCAGAGCAATTGGGTGTTAAAGAAGATATCGCTAACGATGCATCTTTCGTTGATGATCTGGGCGCCGATTCTCTGGATACAGTTGAACTCGTCATGGCACTTGAAGAGGAATTTGAATGCGAAATTCCAGACGATGAAGCTGAAAAAATTACCACTGTTCAACAAGCTATTGATTACGTAGCAAAAAACGCCTAAATCGATTTCCAGCGGATGGACGGTCGCCGTTCATCCGCTCGCCTTGCATCCCACTATCTCCCCTTTTATCACATAACGGACTAATACATTGAGCGGTCGTCGAGTTGTCATCACTGGCTTGGGTGCCGTAACGCCTCTTGCCAATACGGTATCGGAAACTTGGGAAGGCATTATCAATGGCCATAGCGGTATCAGCGGCATAGATTCCTTCGATATTTCGCCCTTCGCGACTACCTTTGGCGGTGTGATAAGAAACCTGGACATTACCCAATACATCCCCGGCAAAGATGCCCAGCGCATGGATGGCTTTATCCATTACGGTATTGCCGCAGGTTGCCAAGCCATTGATGATTCGGGGATTGAAGTCACTGAGGCCAATGCCGAACGCATTGGTGTCGCCATAGGCTCAGGTATCGGTGGTATTACGGGTATTGAAGAGTGTTACGCGGTCTACGAAAAAAGTGGGCCACGGCGGATTTCGCCTTTTTTTGTTCCAGGCAATATCATTAACATGATTTCTGGCAACCTCTCGATCAAATACGGGTTGAAAGGCCCTAATTTTGCGATCGTCACGGCTTGCGCCACTGGGACGCATAATATCGGTGATGCAGCAAGGTTGATTAAATACGGCGACGCTGACGTGATGGTGGCCGGTGGTGCGGAACGCTGTACCTCTTCACCGACGGCTATGGGCGGTTTTATCTCTGCAAAAGCCTTGTCGCGCCGCAATGATGCCCCACAGTCAGCTAGCCGGCCTTGGGATAAAGATCGAGACGGTTTCGTGCTAAGTGATGGCGCAGGAGTGGTCGTGCTTGAGGAGTTGGAACACGCCAAGGCTCGAGGCGCAAAAATCTATGCTGAACTCATTGGTTATGGCATGAGCGGCGACGCTTACCACATGACTACGCCATCCCCAGGCGGGGAGGGCGCAGCACGCTGCATGCGCAATGCCTTGCGTGATGCTGGGCTGAATCCTGAAGCCGTGGATTATATTAATGCACACGGCACGTCAACGCCTGCTGGCGATCTCGGCGAGACCCAAGCGATGAAAACCGCATTGGGCGACTACGCTTATAAGGTCGCTATCAGCTCAACCAAGTCCATGATCGGCCACATGCTGGGTGCGGCTGGCGGCATTGAAGCGGTTTTGACGGCATTGAGCATCAAAAACCAGATCGCCCCTGCCACTATCAACTTAGACAACCAAGATCCCGAATGTGACCTGGACTTTATTCCGAACGTAGCGAGGAATATGAAGATTGATGTTGCCATGTCCAACTCGTTTGGATTTGGTGGGACGAACGGCACTTTGATATTCAGGCGTTTTGAATAACGCCTAAATCCGTCACGCCTATGTGATCAGCTCTGCCATGATCCTGATAAATGGAATAGCTTCCGATTGCATTTCTGTTAATGATCGCGGCTTCCAATACGGCGACGGTTTATTTGAAACCATTGAAGTCATTGACGGTCAACCCATATTCCTGCAACAACACTTGCTTCGATTGAGTAAGGGCTGTTCAAAGTTAATCATCCCCAGTCCCGATATAAACCAGCTTGCAGATGAAATCCGTGCTGTCTGCAAGCAAGCAAAGCTAGCAGTCCTAAAAATTATTGTCACACGCGGGTCGGGTGGAAGGGGTTATCGTCAACCAGAAGCTATCCAGCCAACCTGCGTATTGAGCCTACATCCTTTTCCTGATTATCCTAAAACTTATGCCGAACAAGGCATTAATGCCCGTTTTTGTGACACTCGATTAGGTTTAAACCCAGCCTTGGCAGGTATCAAACACCTCAATCGGTTAGAACAAATTATGGCGCGAGCTGAATGGGATGATCCCGACATTCAAGAAGGTATAATGAGGGACATCAATGGCCATGTGATTGAAGGCACGATGACCAATTTATTCTATGTAAAAGAGGATATTACCTATACTGCAACGCTCAAGTTGTCAGGGGTCACAGGCGTATTGCGTGGGATCGTAATGCAATTGTTACGTGAGCAAAACTGTCCCTTAATTGAACAGGATTACAGTAAGGAAGAATTGCTCGCCGCAGATGAGATTTTCGTTTGCAACGCTATTATTGGTATTTGGCCTGTTAAACAAATAGGGGACGCTAACTTTGCTATCGGAAAGTTGACTGGGCAACTCCAGGCATGGTTGGCAAAGCTTAAGAGACAGACATATTAATGCGATGTAAAATCATAATAGGCATTTCGATTGCCTTAATAATTTTAATGCTTGGATTGGGTGCAGGTTATTACACTGCCCTAAACAAACCGGCAATTCAACAAAACGTGGTCGTCGAAATAGTAAAAGGTGATTCGTTTGGGGAAATTACCCAGAAACTCTTTGCCAAAAATAGGGCGGCCAGTCAATTCTGGTTTAAAGTGATAGCTGTTCAACAAGGTGTAACCCATAGTCTTAAGGCGGGTGAATACGAACTAAGCCCTGGTTTGACGATCCCTGAAATTTTGACAATTTTTGCAGAGGGCAGGTCAAAAAAATACACGCTTACCTTTCCAGAAGGTTGGAATTTAAAAGAAGTTTTACAAGCAATAAAACAACACCCTAACGTCACTAAAACCCTTAAAAAAGAGGATGTTGTCGAAATATCGTCTCAACTGGGAATCAATGAGAAAAATCCCGAAGGCTGGTTTTTTCCTGATACCTACCAGTTTGAAAAGAATGCCACGGATATTGCAATTTTGAAAATGGCGTACACAAAAATGCAATCTGTGTTGGCGCAGGAATGGCAGAAGAAAGAACTTAATCTGCCTTATAAAACCCCTTACGACGCACTCATCATGGCTTCTATTGTTGAAAAAGAAACTGGGGCGACAAATGAACGGGCAAAGATTGCTGGCGTTTTTATTAGCAGGCTTGCCAAAGGAATGCTGTTGCAAACCGATCCCACCGTTATTTACGGTATGGGCGATAACTATAATGGTAACATCAAGGCGAATGATCTGGCCGCAGCGACACCTTATAACACTTACGTGATCCGGGGGTTGCCGCCTACACCGATTGCCCTGCCAGGACGCGATGCCATTCATGCCGCTTTGCATCCCGATAAGGACAATAGCCTGTATTTTGTGGCGAAAGGTGATGGCAGCCATCAATTTTCGGCAACGTTGACGGAACATAACCAAGCTGTCAACAATTTCCAGAAACATAAAAGATAATGCCTAAGAAAGGAAAATTTATCACGCTTGAAGGCGGTGAAGGGGTAGGGAAGACGACCAACGTCCCATTCATCAAGGATTATCTTCAAAGCCAAAATATCCCTGTGGTTATCACGCGGGAACCCGGAGGTACTGGGCTGGCCGAAAAAATACGGGGGTTGTTGCTGCAAGGTAATGACGAGGAAGTCACTGGCCATGCCGAAATCCTGCTCATGTTTGCCGCCAGGGCGCAACATTTACGGCACGTCATTAAACCCGCGTTGGCGCAAGGGCAATGGGTTTTATGTGATCGTTTTACCGATGCCACCTATGCTTACCAAGGCGGCGGCCGTGGCATGCCGCTGGAAACTATCGGCTGGCTGGAAAATTTTGTGCAGGATGGCTTAAGGCCAGATTTAACCTTATTGCTGGATGTTCCCATTGAAACTGGAATGGCACGGGCGAAAAATAGGGCAGGGCAGCTAGACCGATTTGAATCGGAAGAATTCGAATTCTTTAATCGGGTAAGGCAAGTTTACTTGGATCAAGCCCGGCACTATCCAGGACGCATCAAAATCATCAAAGCAGATCAATCCTTGCCCGACGTACAGAAAGCCATTGTTGAAAACTTAAAGCCCTTGCTGCGATGGCAGTAAGCAACAATATTCTGCCTTGGCAAGAGCAACATTGGGGCTCACTTTACGGCTATATCAAGCTAGGACGCATTCCACAGGCGGTGCTCATTACGGGCGCGAGTGGGCTAGGCAAGGAAGCCTTAGCCAACCGATTCGCTTATTCCTTACTGTGTACCAACGTACGGGATGGTGGCTCGTGTTGTGGTGTGTGTGCCAGTTGTTTGCTTATCAATGCCGATACGCATCCTGATTTAATAAAGATAAAACCGGATGAAGACAAAAAAACCATTTCCATCAATCAGATTCGGCAAGTTGTTTCAGGCACGTACCTAAAGCCGCAGTTTGAAGCCTATCGGGTGATTATTATCAATCCTGCTGATGTAATGACAATACAGGCGATCAATGGATTTTTGAAATGCCTCGAAGAGCCTACCGAGCGCACTTTATTTATATTGATAACTGACAAGCCCAACAAGCTGCCAGCAACCATCATTAGCCGTTGCCAAAAGCTAACGGTGACGATGCCTGAGAAAACCGTCTTGTCCGATTGGCTTAACGGGCAGGGCATCCATAACAATCAGGGTACGGTATTAAATTTAGTGCGCGGCTCACTGTTAACGGTACAACAAGCCGCTGACGATACGCTCTTAAAACAACGCACGGATTGTTTCAACGACTGGTTAACGATAGCAAAACAGCGCAATCATCCGGCGATAATTTCAGAAAAATGGCAGAAATTACCGGAAAAGGAACTGGTTAACTGGCTCATTTCCTGGGTTTCTGACGTGATTAAGTGCGCGTGCCGTATCGACGCTGAACAACTCTGCAACCAAGATATGGTAAAACCTTTGCAAGAACTCGCTCAACGGCTAAACTTGAGAAGACTTTTTGGTTTATATGATCTTTTGCTTACCTGTCGTCGACAATTGGAAACACAGGCCAATTTCCAGATAATGCTGGAAGAAATTTTAGTACAATGGCAACAACTTAACGGGAGAATCTAGCGATGGCAGAAGCAGCAGCGCCTAGACAAGGCATTTTGTCGCTTTCCATAAAAGATAAAAATGCCTTATATCAAGCTTATATGCCATTTGTGTTGAATGGCGGCATGTTTATCCCAACCGATCGCGAATACGCAATGGGGCAGGAAGTGTTCATGTTGTTAAACCTGATGGAAGAACCGGAACGCTTGCCCATTGCCGGAAAAGTCATCTGGAAAACGCCGCCCGGCTCATCAGGTTACCGGACTGCCGGCATTGGTGTCCAGTTTAGTGACCAAGATGGCGGGCTTGCACGCGCCAAGATTGAAAATTATCTGGCGGGAGCATTAGGCGGAGACCGAGCCACACATACCATGTAAGACAAACATCTCCTTCCCAGTCCGATAGCTTGACATCATTGGGTCAAGCGTCTATTGATTTACCATAAACTACCCAACACTCCCGCATGTTAATTGACTCCCACTGTCACCTGGATCGAATTGATCTTGCGCCATATCAAAATGATTTCGCTAATTTTATGGATGCTGTCAGGGATAACCAGATTGAGCATTTATTGACCATTGCTATCGACCTGGAATCTTATCCTGGGATGCTTGCCCTTGTGTCCGGTTATCAGCAAATTTCGGTGACAGTTGGCGTTCACCCCAATGAACAAGACGGCAGGGATCCAACCGTTGATGAATTGATTGCGCTAGGCCAGTTTGATAAGGTGATAGGCATAGGCGAGACGGGCCTTGATTATTTTCGTAGCGAAGGTGACTTGGAATGGCAGCGGCAACGCTTTAGGAATCATATCAGTGCGGCAAAAATCCTTAAAAAACCGTTAATTATCCATACCCGCGAAGCAAAAGAAGATACGTTACGGATTTTGCAGGAAGAAAATGCCTCGGCAATCGGCGGCATTATCCATTGCTTTACCGAAGACTGGGAATTTGCCCAAGGTGCGTTGGATTTGGGTTTTTATATCTCTTTCTCTGGCATCGTGACATTCAATAGCGCGAAAGAAATCAAAGAAGTGGCAAAAAAAGTACCTGCCGATCGATTTCTGGTCGAAACAGATTCGCCCTATTTGGCACCCGTACCGCATCGGGGCAAACCCAACTACCCGACATACGTAAAATATGTCGCAGAACATATCGCCGAATTGCGCGGCACTTCAATCCATCACATAGCAGAGCAGTCAACAGCCAATTTCCGTACCTTGTTTAACCTCCTCTAATTCGGTTGCGGCAATCATGTTGAACACAATCGACATGCAAATGTCGAATTTTGCATTGCAGTAGGTTTTTGAAATAAACCGGCTGATACCCAAACGCAGAAAATAAAAAATCTGCTGGACTTGAACTTAATATAGGTATTTAATGTTTATTCTAAATAGTTAATGTAAGTTGTTGTATATAGAATTTTTATACTTACTGTTTTGCCAGCATTAACGGGGTTGATTTTATTAACCAGGGCAAAGGTGTCGAGATGAATTATTTGCGGTCAGTTTTAGTAAGTTCGGTGGTCGTTGCTGGTATTTGCCTTACCGGGTTTAAAAAGCACATACCCGATCACGATACTTCGGTAAAAAACCAGAAATCTGCCGAAGCGATTAAACAACAAAAACCTTTGGATTTATCGGTGCAGTTTAAGGATATAAGCGCAGGGGAAACACCAGAAACATTGGCGAGTGTGCCGGCTTCCTCACAGGAAGCGCTAGTCGGCGATAAGAGTAAAGCAAGGGTTGTCGAACTTCAAGGCAAAATCATCATGTCGCAAGAACCGGAAGCCGGAAAAATAAAATCGGCGGATGGTGCCGGGATAGTGATTAATCTTCACCATTAGCAAGCTGTTGTAAACACCTTGTTAATGCAGTGCAGGGACGCACTGCCTTTTAGGGAAGACGTAAGCCGTTGATAGAATGGCGGTGTTGCCTTTAAGGAAAGGTCGTGCTCGGAATGAATTAAACTAACGTCCGTTCCTGTAATTCTTTAATTTCATCCCTTATTTTTGCAGCCTGTTCAAACTCGAGATTTTTGGCGTGTTTGTACATAAGTTCTTCGAGTTGTTTCAATTTTTTGCTGAGTTGCTTGGGTGACATTGCCCGGTATTCCGCTAGATTCTCGGCGACTTTGTTATACGCTTGTCCAGAGCTGTATTTATGGCTATGACTAGACCAGCCTGCACCGGGGATTGCCACTTGCAAAATATCGGTCACCGATTTTTGGATGCCTTTAGCCACAATTTGGTGATCTTCGTTAAATTGTCGTTGTTTGTCTCGACGGCGGTCGGTTTCGTCGATTGCTGCCCGCATGGAACGGGTGACCTTATCGCCGTACAAAATCGCCTTGCCATGCAGGTTACGGGCGGCGCGGCCTATGGTTTGCACCAATGAGACTTCTGAACGCAAAAACCCTTCCTTGTCGGCATCCAATATCGCAACCAGGGAGACTTCAGGAATATCAAGCCCTTCCCGCAGCAGGTTAATCCCAACTAATACATCAAACTGACCGAGGCGCAAGTCGCGGATAATCTCAACGCGCTCTACCGTTTCGACATCCGAATGCAGGTAACGTACTTTGATATTATGCTCAGACAAATATTCCGTCAGGTCTTCCGCCATGCGTTTGGTTAGCGTCGTGACCAGCACCCGTTCGTCGACTGCCACCCGCTTATTGATTTCCGACAGTAAATCATCGACTTGGGCAGAGGCAGGGCGCACTTCCACGACGGGGTCGAGCAAGCCCGTCGGCCTGACAACTTGCTCTATAAATACGCTGCAATGCGCTTTCTCGTAAGGCCCAGGCGTTGCCGAGACATAAATCCGTTGCGGCGATTTTGCCTCGAACTCGTCGAACATCAAGGGACGGTTGTCTAACGCAGAAGGCAGCCTGAAACCGTATTCCACTAAGGTTTCCTTGCGTGATCGGTCGCCTTTGTACATGGCGCCAATTTGTGGGACGCTTACGTGGCTTTCATCAATGATTAGGAGGGCATCATCCTGTAAGTAGTCGAACATGGTCGGCGGTGGCTCTCCGGCTTGCCTGCCGGACAAATAACGGGAGTAGTTTTCAATGCCGGAGCAATAGCCGACTTCCATGATCATTTCCAGGTCGAATAAAGTGCGCTGTTCCAAGCGTTGGGCTTCCACCAGCTTGTTCGCCGAATACAGGTAGGCCAGCCGTTCCCTGAGCTCTATCTTGATCGCATCGGCTGCCGACAGCAACTGCTCGCGCGGCGTGACATAATGGTTCTTAGGGTAGACCGTATAACGTGCAATCCGGCTAGTGATTTCGCCCGTTAACGGATCAAATAAGGACAAGCGTTCGACTTCATCATCAAAGAGTTCAACCCGCAAGGCTTCCTGTTCGGATTCGGCAGGGAAAATGTCGATGACTTCCCCACGCACCCGGTAGGTCGCCCGGCGCAGTTCGGTGTCATTGCGGATGTACTGCATTTCGGCAAGGCGGCGCAGGATGTCGCGCTGGTTGATTAAATCCCCGACAACCAAGTGCAACACCATTTGGAAGTAGGATTCCGGCTCGCCCAAACCGTAAATCGCAGAAACCGTTGCCACCACAATCGTATCGCGCCGTTCAATGAGCGCCTTGGTGGCAGATAAGCGCATTTGCTCGATATGCTCATTTAAGGAGGCATCCTTGTCAATGTACGTATCGGATGCCGGGACATAAGCTTCGGGTTGGTAATAGTCGTAATAAGAGACGAAATATTCCACGCTGTTTTCGGGGAAAAACTCCTTCATCTCACCATACAATTGCGCCGCCAGTGTCTTGTTGGGCGCCATAATCATCGCGGGGCGTTGCACTTGATTGATGACATTGGCGATGGTAAAGGTCTTGCCCGAACCTGTTACGCCCAACAAGGTTTGGTGGACTTCGCCATCATTCAGTCCTTCGATCAGTTGCTTGATCGCCGTGGGTTGGTCGCCAGCGGGTTGGAATGGGCTATGGATTCGGAAGGGTTTTTCCACGGCTTAAATTGATGTAATTTTGAGTACACGTTTTAATTGCGGCAAGAGCAGCATTGATACCGTAGCACCAATCGTATCTGCCACCCAATCTAGGACATCGGAACTGCGGCCAGGGACAAAAGATTGATGCCATTCGTCCGAAATGCCATGTATGCTACAAAAAGCAATACTCGTAACTACCAACAAGGATGGAGGGACAAAATGTCGGAAACAACGCCATGCCAATATACCCATTACAAAATAAGCGATGAAATGATGAAGCTTGTCCTGAAAATCAAATACCAGGGGGATGGGTAGGGATGACTGGCTAGACAAGCCAAAAATCGCGGCGCACAATGTTATTAAAGCCAGACTATCTAAAAATTTAAGCATTTGTTGTCCTGTAACTATATTTATGAATAACCTTTTTGAGATCGCTGAAGCCTGTCTCCACAATCCAAGCATTGATGAAAAATTGGTGTTAACCCACCACGCCAAGAGCTTGTTAGATGAAGGTCAATTGGATTTTACATCTTGCCAACCTGTACAAGCGATTAACCAAGTCAAATTTCCTCAAAAGCCAATTTTGCAAGCCCCGCGTTATATGCCCAAACGCAACCTGACATCGCAAGATGGCGTGATTGCCTTTTTTCACGCCATTGCCCATGTCGAGTTCATGGCGATTTACTTGGCTTGGGATTTGCTCTACCGTTTTCGCGGCTTGCCGGGGCAATTCTATCAGGATTGGCTGTGCGTTGCCGACGAAGAAGCGCAACATTTTGAACTTCTGCGGCAACATTTACGTCGTTTTAATGTCGAATACGGTGACCTGCTAGCACATGGCGGCTTGTGGGATCACGCGGTCGAGACGGCAGAGGATTTACTGGCGCGATTGGCACTGGTTCCCCGCTGCATGGAAGCCAGGGGATTGGATGTAACGCCCGGAATTATCGCCAAGTTTACCGCAAAGGGCGATGAAGCAGGTATTGCAATCCTAACCCGTATCCTGACCGATGAAGTCAAGCATGTCGAACGCGGATCGTACTGGTTTAAATCTATTTGTGGTCAGCAAGGTTTAGAACCGGAAACCCAATACCGAAGCTTGATAAGCCAATATTATCGCGGCGGCAAACCTAAGGGCCCTTTCAACCGGGACATGCGGAAAATGGCAGGGTTTTCGGATGCGGAATTGGATTGGTTGGAGGCGGGTTGATGGAAAATGGTTTTTATGGCTAGGGTTTGCTTTATAATCATAAGCAACGCTATCTGAAAGATTTTCCATCCCGATTAATCCAAAGCCACGACACCGTTTTACACTTCAGGTTAAACAATGACATCAACCCCATCCCCCATACAAGATTACGCCTTACTCAGTGATGAAGAATGCGATGCCAAGATTATCGCAGCCAAGGAAAAGCTGGGTAAGCGTTGCGTCATCTTAGGCCACCATTACCAACGCGACGAGGTGTTCAAACACGCCGATTATGTCGGCGATTCGCTTAAGTTATCGCGCGATGCCGCCGCCGCCGAAGCCGAATATATCGTCTTTTGCGGCGTGCATTTCATGGCGGAAGTGTCCAATATCTTGACCCGTCCTGAACAGGTCACCATCTTGCCGGATTTGGCGGCGGGTTGTTCAATGGCGGACATGGCAAATCTCACCAAAGTCAAAAAATGCTGGGAGGAATTGGGGCAGGTGATCGATGTCGATAATGAAGTTACGCCGGTCACTTACATCAATTCCGCCGCCGACCTGAAAGCCTTCTGCGGTGAACATGAAGGCATCGTCTGCACCTCATCCAACGCGCAAAAAATCCTGGAATGGAGTTTTGCCAACCGCCCGAAAGTCCTGTTTTTCCCCGACCAGCATCTAGGCCGCAACACCGGCTACCGCATGGGGATTCCGTTGGATCAACTGGTCCTGTGGGATTTCAACAAGCCGATGGGCGGCTTGACCGAGGAGCAAATCCGAAACGCCAAAATCTTCCTATGGGGCGGGTTTTGCTCGGTACACCAAATGTTCAAGCCGGAACAGATCGACAACTTCCTGGCAAAATATCCCGAAACCAAGGTCATCGCCCACCCCGAAGCACCGTTCGAGGTCTGCCAGAAAGCCGAGTACATCGGCTCGACCACGGCGATTTTACGCATCATCCGAGAAGCCGAGCCCAACACCCGCTGGCTGGTGGCGACCGAGCTGAACCTCGTCAATCGCCTGCACGAAGAATGCAAAAAAGACGGCAAAAACGTCCACTTCATGTCGCCCACCTTGTGCATGTGCTCCACCATGTTCCGCACCGACCCGCAGCACTTGGCGTGGGTAATGGATAACCTCGTCGAAGGCCATGTGGTAAATAAGATCGTCGTCGATAAGGAAGATGCTAGGTTAGCCAAGAAGGCGTTGGATAATATGTTGGCGATACATTAAGAATTTTCCCTGGCGGGCTTAAAACTTCAGAAGGGATATTTAGGCCTTGATTTATGTTTATTGTTTGCTAGCTTCAGTGTTGCGCTCGAAAGTGGGCTTCATTCTTTCGGTTAACTCGGCGTTATACGAACGGTATAAAAGTGAATAAATGAATACATTCTGTCGTGTCTAAAAGAGTCGGTTGCACGAATAAAGGATTGATACAAAAAAAATGAACACTACGTTTGATGCGATATACCCTATATTAGATGCGATATTGGCTACTATAGGGGGAACGACGATCCTTATTGGGATGGTCTGCACTTTATCAAAAATGCTAATTGAAAAAAGGCTTAGCCAAGACCTAGAAAAGTTTAAATCCGATCTTGAGCATGCGAATCAAGTAAAAATAACCGAACTCAAAGCGAAAATGGAAAATATGTTTCATGAGTATAAGGAAAACATCAAAAACCTCTCTGCAGAAAGAATAAAAGCGGTTAAAGTTGTTCACAACGCAGTGATAGAGGCATGGGCTGGTTATACAAAAATGATAAGCCTTATGAGGTCAATAAGCGAAGAAATTCCAATTTCGGATCAGGTATTAAGTGACGTTAATGATTGTATAAAGACGCTGAATCAACTTTTAGAATGCACAACATTTAACGAAATATATTTGCCATCGTCTCTTTCTGACAAAATTCTAGAGTGGCGGAAAAATCTATCGATTACTTGTGAAGTATACGGCCCATCATAAGTAGCCCTTACCAAGAATACGGGTCAGGAAAAAACGAACATGTTAGGCTCTGGAAGGAACAAGGTGTCGAAAAGGAAACGTTTGAAGAAATAAGAAAAGAACTGAAAATGCTAATTGGAGTTGAGTCTTAGTTCGTAGGTTGGGCTAAATGCATGAAGGCTAATAAAAACAGAGCCGTAGGTACGATTAGCGATAGCGTAATCGTACGCATGGGTTATGTTGATGGGCATTCCTCCGATTACGCTATCGCTAATCGGAGCTACTTGGGCTGAGCCATGTTAATGAAAAATAGTAACGATTAAGGCCGTAAGGCGCATTCCGTAGGGCGGATTAGCCGCGCAAATTGATTGGTTTTTGGTTTGCCACTTTTGTTTGGGCGCGGTGTAATCCGCCGAATGTGGAATACCCTTACCACGCTACGGCCCTAAATATTTAGATAACCTTATGACACTAGGTGTTAAGTCTTTTAGGGTGTCTGATTTATGTTGAGCATATCTTTACGCTCCTATGCCCAGCATTCCCTTAACTCGGAGCGGTGGAGAACCAAAAATGGCACAAAAGCTTCTTACGGCAACCCTCTTGTTGTTGCTTTCTGGCTGCGCGACAACAGCAAATAATGCTTCTTCCTCCTCCAATCCTTCTGCTGAAGGAAGTAGCAAAGCCGAGAAGAAAATATCAATGGCTATTGGCCGTGAAATTGGCAACTTTAAAATCACTAATTCACAGGTAACAGAAGCGCCTGCAGGTTATAACCGAATGCAGTACACCGTTAAAACTGATGATGGAGCCACCTTTAAATGTGAAATTTTAGAACCATCCGGATTTGGTAAAGTCGTGACTTGGGGTATGGCAAGTGGGGCAAATGCTATGTGCACAGATTTTACACAAGGATCATATAACAGAGGAAAAACCAACAATGCTAGCTGCAATGCATTACTACGTGCTGCTGGCAAATGCTGAAATAATGTCCAACCCATCGGTCAACCGGACAGCAACATCTTACAATTTGAACTGATAAATAGTCTGGTAGGGTGCATTCCATGCACCTGATTTTGTGCGTAAAACGCACCCTACAACTTAGCCCGTTGGGCTGAATGCAATGAAGCCCAACACAAACGAAACTGCTAAGCTTTGGACTTCCTGTGTCTACCGCATCCTCCGATACTATGACTTCCCAGGTACCCGATAAGGTTGATTGCTTGAAATGCTAAATTTAGGGCTGCCCTTAAGTAAAGTTATATTCTGAGCCGCTTGGCTATTGGCAGGCGGATGGTTGCTGTACGTTACCTTGCCGTCTGCATTGACCGATTTGTACAGTTTTTTTGCGTGGGCATTCAGTGCCAAAAAACTTCCTACCAATAACAACGCCGTGGTTGCCGCACTAACCCAATTTAACTTAAATAGTTTACTCATTTATGCCCCTGATTTAATGGTTGATAAAAGCATTGTTAACCGCCGCCCAATCAAAATGGGACGGTTAACGGCAGATTAAACTATTGAGCGATTTTTCTCTTGTTGTTACCCCAATTCTGTGAGCCAATGCCTTTTTTTAAAACGCGTTAGCGGAGTTTCGTGCACTCACCCAACCGATGTCCTTGTGAAATTCAAATTCGCTGTTAGATTGTTCTATTAAAGCATTAACCTTACACCATGAACATGAACAAGATCCCCATCGGTATCAGTAGTTGTTTACTAGGCCAACCCGTGCGTTACGATGGCGGTCATAAACTTGATTCGTATATTACCGGGACATTAGCGCAATATTTTGATTTAATCCCCTTTTGTCCAGAAGTGGCGATCGGTATGGGTACGCCGCGACCCACCATCCAATTGGTGAAAACAGGTGATGGCATTCGTAGCTTAGGGGTAAAAAATGCCGATATGGATGTAACGGAGTCTTTGCAGGGCTATGCTGACCGGCAAAAACAGGCGCATGGCAGTTTATGCGGTTATATCTTGAAAAAAGATTCGCCCAGCTGCGGCATGGAACGGGTAAAAGTCTACAGCAATAACCAACCTCAAAAAATCGGCATCGGCATTTATGCTGAAATAATGATGCGAAACCATCCCCTGTTACCCGTTGAGGAAGAAGGCAGGTTGGGCGACCCGAGACTTCGTGAAAATTTTATCCAGCGTGTCTATGTGTTGCATCGCTGGAAACAGTTATTGGCGGAAGGTCTGAGCCCAAGCCGGTTGACCCGTTTTCATGCAAGGCATAAACTGATTGTCATGAGCCATGACAGCACCATCGAATTGGGCCAGTTACTGGCCAGCGTGACGAAATCGAATGTAGGCGACGTGGCGCAAACCTATATTGCCCAATTAATGAAGACCTTAAAAAAGGTGGCGAGCCGCAAAAGCCACGTCAATGTCCTGCAACATATCCAGGGTTATTTGAAAAAAGAGTTGGAAGCGGATGACAAAGCCGAGCTTTATGAGTTGATTGAACGCTATCGGCAGGGTGAAGTCCCGCTCATCGTGCCATTGACCTTGATTAAACACCATTTCAGGAAAAACCCCGACCCTTATAGCGAGGATTCCTACTATATGTCGCCGTATCCACAAGCATTGCAGCTTATCAACAGCCTATAACTGATGGCAAAAATCCTGATAGTCGGTTGTGGCGCAATAGGTTACGAGTTAGCCACGACATTGGTGGAAGCAGGGCATGATGTGACCGGGCTAAAACGTAGCCCGCCGCCTTCAAGCCGAGAAAAGTTTACCTACTTTCGTGCCGATATTGCTTCACCCGCCGACCTGAAAACATTGGATAAAGATTTTGAGCATGTTTTTTTTATCGTTTCCGCCGATAGCCGTCACGACAACAGCTATCACGATATTTACGAAACGGGTATCGACAACTTGCTTAATCGATTTGCACAGGCAGGATGCAAAGCGCCGTGGATTTTCGTTTCTTCCACCAGCGTTTATGGTCAATCGAAAGGGGAATGGGTTGATGAAGATTCCGTCACCACACCCAGCAAAAACACCAGCCTCAAGATAGTCCAGGCTGAACAAAAACTGGTGGCGCAGAATCCCGCCAATGTGGTCGTGCGTTTTTCAGGTATTTATGGCCCAGGCCGTGAATACCTGCTCAGGATGGCAAAACAAACGCCCTCAATTCAACAAAATCCGCCTTATTACACCAATCGAATCCATCAGCGTGATTGTGTTGGGATTCTAGCCTACCTGTTGCAGCAGCGCTTGTCAGGCATTAGTCTACAACAGTGTTACTTGGCGAGTGATGACGATCCAGCACCTTCATGGGAAGTCATGACTTGGCTTTCAGAAGAGATGCGGTGCAATCCTCCCGTTGCCAAAATGATTGAGGGCGATTGCGACATGAATAAGCGATGCCGAAATGATAGGCTAAAAAATCTCGGTTACAGCTTTATTTACCCAGACTACAAGACAGGCTATTCGGAATTGATAAATCAGCAAGGACGGGGTTAATTGGCCGCCAACTCATTGTAGTACAGTAATATTGGACAAAATCCGAGTTTCGATGCGGTGTACAGCCCAATTTTCACAGTTGACAGCCCTTAAAACAGCATTATATTAAGTCAGGACAAGGAATAACGAAGAACA
>NZ_AYLO01000134.1 GCF_000496735.2 Methyloglobulus morosus KoM1 | reverse complement strand
GWGTTGCCAGGCATGGAACCGGTTTGCCAGCCAGCCCGACACTATTAGAAATCTGTGTACCCGACAGTGGGCTTTATTAATATAAGAAACTATTGGCATTGGTATAAGTCCAAACCCTAAAGGCCAAACCATTTGGATGGGTAATTTTTATACCTATTTAATACCCAATTTAAGTCCGTTACTAACACTTGTGTTGTAGCCGCACTCGAAAGAAAATGAACAGCGATTTAGGGGGCTTTTTTGGATCGTCCTTAGGGCATCGAATTTAACGGCGGTTGGTTCAATATGCCCCGGTCAGTCGGTGTGGGGTGAACCGTTCGCCTCCCGCGACAATGATACCAAGGCACAAATAGTCCAAGCGTCAGGGTTAGATGGTTTGGCTTTTACGAATATTTTCATAGGGAGGATTAAGGATGGTTGCAACTATCGGAACCGACAACGGACTTGGCATTGCCTGCCATGACCCAACGGGCCTTTCACAGGAAGTGGAAACCCTTATCTTGCCTCTCCTGGAAAAGTTGAAAGGGGCAAAGTCCAATCCCCTGCAAGCCGCGCGCCTGATCGGCCTTCTCGAAAGCAATCTTCGGCACTTGGTGAAAGCCTACGGCAATGTCGGCAGCCTTGCCGCCGCCTACCAGCGCTTGACACCCGTCGAGAGGTTGGTGACCTCAATGGTCAGGCAAGGCCTACCGACAAAAGATATAGCAACAGCCTTGGCCGTCTCGCCGGGCACTGTCAGTATCCACCGTAAACACGTCCGCAAAAAATTGGGTTTGGGCGGCACGATAACCAACCTGCATAGCTACCTGCTGTCGCTATCTTGACGATGGGACATTCTGCAAGACTTTAGGAATGGGTAGTTTTTATATCCATTTACCCCCCATTTTTATCCCATTTTCGGTGGTTGCCGACCACAATGCCTAGAGACACAATGAAACTTCTTTTGATGGTAATGTTTTTGGCGAATTAAGGGCCATGAAACGGCTATTAGGGCTGAAATCAACCAAGGGAGGCTACGGGTATCAGGTATTAAGCGACGTTTTTTTACTATAGCCAAAAACCACCATTTCATTAGATTTGGCAATGTCAATTCTTTATGGAAAAGCCGTGAGTAAGGCCATTAAAAAAATCAAAGTTGAAGTTATGCCTACCGGAAGGGTTGCTGACAATGACTGTCGTGCACGGAGTTAACCCCTAACTATAATTCTTACTGACGAGGCCTTTATGAAATGCGATCCAATAAAAGCTGAAAACTCGCAAGAGTCACATTTGCAAATCGACCAAAGGATTGCCTATCATCAATCAGGACGTGCTGTGGCCATTTATCTAGGCAACCAGCAAAAGCAATTACCCGCCGTGCATTTTCAGGTCGCCATTAAACAACGTGAATATGTCGGACAACAAGCAGATCGCTTTCCGCGCACGCAGGGCAACTACACTGCAAATATTGAAGGTGGTCGGTTAATCCATAGCTTGCCCTTGTCTTTTGCCGCGTCTACGCAGGACTTTTTCTGGTGTCAACATGCAGAATACCAGCATGCTTTCGAGGCAGATGTTATCAATTTGCTGGCAGGATCGCTGGCCGAGGCAAAATTTGTAGCCTTAAGCGGTTATGGGGGCTTCAAAGGCAATTTGTTCAATCTTAGTGCGCTGCGCTACTTTGGCGGCAGTACAGATGCTAAGCTGATCGCTGAATATATGGAGTACTTCATTCCCCATAAGGCAAAACGTGACCGTAAACTGATCCAACTATTTTTGATTGCGACCGATTTCGTCAACAAAAGGTCGAACTGGCATAAAATAACCGCCCTGGCAGAATCTATACGGGCTCGTCCTATAGGCACCATCCCTTACGAGGACGTGATTCGGTTGCTGGCCTCACGCGTTACCTTCCCCGCCCAGCTAAGGCGCAAGACCCGCAAACAACCGAGATTTGCAGCGTTGATGGGTATCGGAAGAAAAGCCGATGCAGCCGGAATGCCAATTAATGATATAGCTTAAACGAATTGCGATATGGCATAGTCTCCCTATTCTTGCTTTTGATTGACTTATAGTTCATTTGAGGAGGCCAGTATGCTGGTGAGATTCACAACCAAAGCCTATGCCGATATCACTATGTTCGGCGACATAGCACTTGCCATGCTGAAAATGATGGGACACAGCACAACGGTACCGGGTGCTATACTGGCAGAAGATGTCCCTAGGGCCCTTAATCGGTTAACCGCTGCCATCGCTGAAGAAAAAGCCCTGCCGCCAAAAGAAAATAAGGGTGAGGATGAGCCTGGGGTAAGCGTGGCCCATCGGGCACTGCCCCTAATACAATTGCTAACCGCTGCTGCAGAGAAAAACTGTCATGTAATGTGGGAATAAACCGTGAATGAGTTGTACGCAAATGCCATGGGATAATCAAATATCCCGGATTCTTAAATTGTAAGGTACTATGGGGCTTAAAGCAGAAAAACTGGCTGAGATCGAAACTGTCACGTTAGGGCATTACAACCAGAACGCCGAAGCGTTTTGGTATGGTACCAAAGGCCACGACGTCACCCAAAACTATGCGGCATTCTTGGCACCGTTCCCGAAGGACAAAAAGCTGGACATATTAGACCTTGGCTGCGGGCCTGGCAGGGACGTTAACTATTTCCAATCGCTGGGGCACAGGCCCGTCGGCCTGGATGGCAGCGAGGTGTTTTGCGGGATGGCCCGCCAGTACACGGGTTGCCGGATTCTCCACCAGACATTCCTTAACCTGGATTTGCCCAGCCTGTCTTTCGATGGCATCTTCGCCAACGCCGCCTTGTTCCACGTTCCCAGCCAGGAACTGCCAAGGGTGCTTGACGACTTGCACACGGCATTGAGGCCTAGCGGCATCTTGTTCCTGTCCAACCCACGAGGGGATGGTGAAGGCTGGTCTGGACAACGGTACGGTCACTACATGCAGTTTGAGGCCAGCAAGCGATTCCTGGAGGAAGCGGGCTTTGAAATACTTGACCATTATTACCGGCCTTTGGGCAAACCCAGCCATGAACAGCCGTGGTTAGCAATTGTGGCCATTAAACCATTGTATTAAGCGATATTTGGATAAACGTTGGACACAGTTGTTCTTTAAACCAAGGGAAAAATGATGAAAACATCCTTTCTGGCATTGATGATAGGCAGCACCTTGAGCATTTCCGCCATTGCGGCCACTACTTATACCGTTGACCCCAGGCACACCTTCCCCAGTTTTGAGATCAGCCATCTTGGATTTTCAATCCAGCGCGGGCGTTTTGACCGGACAAGCGGTAAAGTTAAGCTTGCCCCTGACAAGGGAACGGGAAGCATTAACATAATGGTCGAAACGGCCTCGATCAGCACGGGTCTTGCCGAACTGGAAAAGCATTTGCGCGGTGGGGATTTTCTGGATGCGGCACGTTATCCCAAGATTTCCTTTGTTTCTGACAAGCTCACCTTTAACAAAGACCAGCTAATTGCGGCAGACGGCATAATGACCTTACACGGTGTTTCAAAATCTGTACATCTGGCTATCGACCATTTTTATTGCGGCATGAACCTGATCACCATGAAAAACACCTGCGGTGCCAATGCCACGACCACGATCAAGCGCTCTGATTTTGGCATCGACAAATATGTCCCGAAAGTCGGCGATGAAGTCAAGATTGCTATCCAGGTCGAGGCTACCAAAGATTGATAAGGCTACCCCAGGTTATCCGGATTGATTAAAACCCCTGATATTCATGCCCGTATGAAAAAACGAATTATTTCTGATGCTGTGCCTGAGAAAGAAGAATTGAATTCAAGTTGGCTGGACTTGGGGGCACTGGCGGACGTAGAAGTGACCTCAGAAGCCAGTGACTATCCCATTGAAGGGGCATTGTTGCCTAATCAAGGTTATGGGTGGAAAGCCAGCACACCCGGAATGCAAACCATTCGCCTGCTTTTTAAGGAAGCGCAAACTATTCGACATATTCATCTTAGTTTTCTGGAGCCCGATGTAGTACGGACGCAAGAGTATGTCCTTCGCTGGTCTCATGACAATGGCCTGACATTCGAGGAGATTGTTAGGCAACAATGGAACTTTAGCCCTGACGGGAGCAATAAACAGGTGGAAGATCATATAAAGGTGCTTTCCGGCATCTCAGTCCTCGAATTGATGATTACACCAGATATAAACAACGAAAATGCATTTGCCTCCCTTGAAGAATTGCGGGTTGCATGAGCAACCCAAACTAATCGGTTTCAATTATTTCAAACAGTTTTAAACGGACTTATCAATTTATTGTGCGCCGCTCTATTATTACCTCCAAACATTATCAAGGCCGTAGGTACATTAGTGATCGCGTAATGCGCCAGTAATGAGGCGCAACGCCTTGCCGTTATTGCGCCTCGGCCTTAGATGTCTCGATCGGCTATTTCATGATTTCTGCGGCAGCGGCTTTCAATTTGGCTTCATCGGCTTGGACGGGTTTCATCATGTCGTTTTTGGCGTTTTTAGCCCCTGCCACTAATTCATCAGCCGTTTTGAATTTACTTTTTAAGGTGTCAATGCTTGGGGCAACCGAACCATTGTGACACCCTTTACAGGTATCCGATTCGCCGGCGATTGTCATGGATGGCATTAAGGTAACTAAAGCCCATGTAGTCATTGCTAACAGTAGTCTTTTCATTTCAAATCTCCTCAGTTTTATAGTAGTTATTAATCATTGAGATATAAGGTTGAACATTCTTCGATGTATTGTTGAATGTTCAAGCGATGAGTTGTGGATAGTGTTATTCATCTACGAAAATTTTCTACCATAACCTGTATTTCAATGCAAATGCTTTAAAACTTTTCGGGGATACCAACATTTTCTGTGCCATCCGGCATTTCAAAGGGCCCGATTATAATTATTGGGATGTCGGCATTTAGGGCCAGGTCAACGGCACACAGGCGAAGCGTTCGCCGGGTTTGATGTTAAGGCCTTTATTGTTTCAACCGGCTTGGTTGTCTGTCGAGATAAAACAAGGTTCGATCTTCGTCAGTATGCTGTTGTTTTTTTATGCCTCGGTATCCGTATGGTGCTTTTTTGCAGCCATTATTCCGCTCTATATCTTTTCGATAATGAACCCTCTTGAGTCGGCGCTCAAGCAATAGTCGATTGTAAATCCCCACATTCTTTTTCACGTCCACGGACAACCCGACGGCCCATTGCAACGCCTCGCGTTTCGGTGACGACGGTATGCTGCCCTTCATGGTGTTGGTCGTCGTGAAATGTAATGATGACCCAGTCTTTGACGCGATCCAGTTGGTGGGCGCGGGCGGTGTTGGAATAGAGGGCGGTAAAGTGCCAACCCTTTTGGGTCGTGTGCAAAATGGGCAGCCAGGCTTCGCCATTAGGGTTGAAGCGCTTAGGTGCGATGGTCGGCAGATCGCCAGCTTCCGCTTTTCTGCGGTATTGTTCGTCTATCTTCAATAACAAGCTGACCGGGGGTTCTGCAATGGGCTGTTGCGGTTCAATGTGGGGACGGCGATAACCAAGGACGCGGTCTAGCCAAGTTTGCACCAGGGCGATTTTTTTGGTGCTGAAACCGGGGACGGCCTTTAAGCGGCCATTATATGCCGCCAATTCCAGCGCTTCCAGCGAGTCGATGTGCAGTGTCTCAATGATCCGGTGCGCCGACCTAGGGCCGATCCCCGGTATTTGCTCGAATAAGGCGACGGGATCATGCCCAGTCTGCAAGCTTTCCAAACGGCTCATGCGCCCAGTTACGATATATTCATTTATGGAACGGGCGATGCCTTCGCCGATGCCAGGAAGGTCCAGCAAGGCCGTAAAGCCTTCGCGCTTTAGCAAATCCTCAACCGGTTCGGTCAGGGCATCGATTGTTTTGGCGGCATTAAGATAGGCGTTGACCCGAAACGGGTTGGCTTTTTGCCCCTTCAACAAATCGGCGATGTCCCGTAAATTGGCGGCAAGTTCGTTATTTTTTGCCATTTCGATACTTAACTAAATTACGCACGGAAATAATTTTTTGTTCGTATTGCATAACGCTTCATTTGCTTGCTATTTTTGGTAAGTGCCTATCAATTCAGCATGATCGATAATGTGTCCAACCATCGCCTGTTCAAGCTGTGCTTTATTAGGCGACTTCAAATCCATTAATATTGTATCCAGGGCATATAGCTTAAAAAAGTAACGATGCCTACCGATTGGTGGGCATGGTCCCCTGTAACCTGTTTGTTGCCAGTCGTTCTTGCCTTCCAATGTGCCAGGAGGTAATTCTTTCGGCGCTACCTGTTCCGGCAATCCGACACTGGTCGGGGGAATGTTATAAAGAACCCAATGTACCCAAGTTAATTTCGGCGCAGAAGGGTCGGGCGCATCGGGATCATCCACGATCAATAACAGGCTAAGGGCGCTTTGGGGTATGTTTTGCCAACTTAGCGGGGGTGAAATATCGGGGCCTTCGCAAGTATATTGCTTGGGGATTTCAGATTGGTGGTCGAAAGCGGAAGATTTGAGGATGATGGACATGGAAGCGTCTCCTTCAAGTGAAAATGCACTCGTTGCGTAAAAACAGAAAATTAAGCTGAGTAATCGAAATTTTGGTTGTACCTTTAGGGATTGCATTGGTTTCTCTTCACACAAAAAATATTTTGGGGTTTTTCTGATGCATGGGCATTAAAAAACAAAGTTTTCCTTCAATTAGGGCCAGCAGTCAATGGATAAAAGCCAACTTACTGCAGTGATATATTATCTGAATCAGAAGGAATACTGATGCCTTATAAGTTGGTGGTCAATCAATTTTCAAGACCTTGGCGCCCCGAATATTCCCAGCTTTCAACGCGATCAAGGCTTCATTTGCCTGTTCCAAGGGAAATATCTGGATCTCGGGTTTTAGCTTTATTTCCGCCGCTAGACCTAAAAATTCGGTGACATCGGCTTGGGTGATGTTGGCAACGCTCTTGATTTCCTTCTCCAACCATAGGTGCTGGGGATAGTCTAAATCCAGCAGGCTGTGCTTGTCGTTCTCTTTGCGGATTGCATTAATCACCAACCTGCCGCCGGATTCCAAGTTAGCCAAGGCTTCTACAATAGGCTGCCAAGCAGGGGTGGTGTCGATGATGCTGTCCAGCTTAAATGGCGTGTGTTCCGTAATATCGCCCGCCCAGTCCGCACCCAGTTCCAGGGCAAACTGCCTCTCCTCAACATTTCTGGCGAAGACATAAACTTCCGTTTGGGGATACTTATGCTTAGCCATTTTCAAGACTAGGTGGCCGGATGCGCCAAAACCAGTCAGCCCTAGGCGTTGCCCATCCTTTAGGCCAGTCAGGCGCAATGACCGATAGCCAATAGCACCCGCACAAAGCAGGGGCGCAGCTTCCTCATCGGAGAACATCTCAGGGATGGCATAGGCGAATTTGCGGGCAACCACCATGTATTGTGCGTAGCCGCCATTGGCATCACGGCCTGTAGCTAGAAACTCAGGGCATAGGTTCTCATTCCCTGCCAAACAGAATTTACAGTGTCCACAGGCAGAAAATATCCAGGCAACGCCCATCCGGTCGCCTATTTTGATGTCATTGACCTGCTTGCCTATGGATTCTACCCTGCCGATCACCTGGTGCCCTGGAATGACAGGTAACTGTGGCGGCGGTGTCCTGCCTTCAATTTCGTCAAGTTCGGTGTGGCAAACTCCGCAGCAAGAAATCTTGAGCAAAATGTCGTGTTCGCCGGGAATTGGGACTGGTAGCTCAATGAATTCAAGAGGGGCCGTATCCTCCTTGATATCACAGATGCTATTCAATACCATGGCTTTCATTGATTTTTCTCCTGGTAAGTTTTAGCAGTGAATTGTAAGTCCTTTCGAAATCAGGAAAGATAACTTTTGCTGGGAATAAAGATAATGTCAACGCCATATCTTCAAGAAAGCTGACGCTGACGAGATCGATACCAACGTTCGGACTAGTTACGGGCTATGCATCTTGATTTGCACGGTTCCCATTGGTCGAACCAGGAAAATATAGAACCGCCAAGCCATACAACGCAATAGCCACAATGATTAGCCCAGTAAAGCCAAATTGCATCGCAACCAATATCGCTAATATGGCGCTAATAACTGACGCACAGCCGTTAATCCCCCATGCCAGGGAATTAATGCCGGTGTTGTTTGGCTCAGCCGTGCCAGACCTAGCGGAAACGGCATACCCATAAAAAAGCCCAACGGCGCTATAAAACCGATGGAAAATTTTGTTTTAAGCGATCCCGGTAAATAGCCAAAAAAGTGCCACTGACACCATAGCCCAATAGTGCCAGACTGATAATCAGATAAGCGAAATGATGCCGCTGGATAATGGAAAACAGGCGCATCAAAAGCGTTTCATAAGCCAATGATGACGCTGGCTTAGAAAAGCAGTTTGGGCAATGACATGCGTGGAAAACAAAAGCAAAATTAGACCGATAACAATAAGCCAAAAAATAATATGCTTAATTCTTTTCATGTTAACAATCTCCTTCAGACTAATTGGATCAGGTTAAAAGATTGTTATTGGGTGTTTGTGATCTGGATCAAAAAATGTGGAAATCGATTGGACGAATTTTTCCGATGGAAGGCTTTTGATCAAGTTCCTGCCGGGTAACGCATTCGGATTCTGTAAGTTCGAGTGGCGGTAACATGTAAAGTTAATATGCCTATTAAAAAATTAGACTTATTAATAGCCTTGATGACATGGCTGGCAAATCTTAGCTCGGCTTTATAGTGCCTTGCTATTGATTCGGCCTTGTGAAGTATTAAGTTTCCGTTCGCCTTGAGCTTGTCGAAAGGCGGTGTGTGCTTCGACAAGCTCAGCACGAACGGTTCAGACATTAAAAGGCCGAATCTATAAGAAACTAGGCCTTATGCTTTCGGAAATTTTCGGTTTGGTTTAGTTGTGTGCGTAACTTCTCAAGCTCTTCCACCAAGTCCAGTGCCAGGCCGATGCCTGCCAGGTTTATGCCCAGATCGCGTTGTAGCCTGAGGGCTGAACGAACGCGCACTAAACTTTCGCCCGAAAAGTGCCACAAGTGTATTTCTTTTCCGTCCGGCTCGATGATGCCTTCTTCGACGAGGCTGATTACCCAATCGGCATGGACACCGCATGCGCGGCACAGTTCTGCCAATGTCAACGGGTCATCCTCGATGATGGTTCCGGTATGGACTAACGGCAGGTCTTTTGGGTTCATCGGCATTTATCCCCCCATCGTTTGGCGTGGGTTAAAATCTAGCGTTTGCTGCATGTTTTGGTAAACGGCCTTTGCCTGTTCAGTATTGGCGGGTGGCAGGGCAATTTGCAGCTCAACATAGAAATCCCCTGGGACTTTGCCGGGCAGTCCACGGCCTGCCAAGCGTAATTTGCCGCCTTGCCTGGAATTGGGCGGTATTTTCAAATCGACCTTACCTTCTGGTGTAGGGATTTTGATTTTGGCACCTAAGGCCGCTTCCCAAGGTGTAATGGGAAGGTCAAGATACACATCTGTTTCTGAAACACGGTATAGCGGGTGGTTGTTGAATGCTATTTCAAGGAACAAATCGCCCGCCTGTCCACTACCCAAGGCAGGATTGCCTTGACCCGCCAGTTTAATGTGCTGTCCGGGTTTAACGCCCTTGGGGATTTTGACATTGAGGCTCCTGTGTTTTACTTGCAATTGGCCTTGGGCATTCATTTCAGGGGCGCTCAGTGAAATAGTGCGCGTTGCCCCGTGATAGCTGTCTTCCAGGTCAATATGGATTTTTGCATGGCTGTCCTGTCCCCGTAGGTGTTCGCCAAAGTGCCGTTCGGTGTGGGCGGAATGGAAGCCGGTACGACCAAACAACTGCTCAAAAAAATCACTGAAGTCGGCGGCATCGCTACCGGTGAATCCCCCGCCCTTGAATTCAAAGCCTTCATTCCAATTGGGAGGAGGCTTGAAGTCTTGTCCGGTTTGCCAATTTGCGCCCAACTGATGGTATGCCGCCCTTTTTTCGGGATCTTTGAGGACTTCGTAAGCTTCCCCTAATTCCTTGAATTTTGCTTCGGCATCCGTTTCCTTGCTGACATCAGGGTGGTATTTACGCGCCAGTTTTCGATAGGCGCGTTTAATCTCATCCTGATTGGCATCCCGGGAAAGCCCCATGACTTGGTAGTAATCTTTATACTGCATAGTAAATGATCTGAACCGATTGTGCCGCGTTATTGTTAACTTTCATTGTTCGAAAAACATGTCGCTACCCGGCATATTCTCCGGTTTATCTATTTCAGAAATTTTTACGTCCCTGTCAGCAAACTGAATGCTGGTTAGGTTACTTTGAAAAAGGCCAGCCAATATTGATTGAGATCAAAAGCCTTGAAGTGCCGGATGTTAAAGTAGTATTGTGCAATCAACATTTTTCTCCACTGACCAGTGTTCAAATTATTACTAAATCTTTAGTTGCAATGCAAATGCATTAAAATAGGAAGTTTATTGCTTCTCCAACTTTGTTGTGTTGACTATAGGTGGAGCAAGCTACATCATCGTTTCTACTATATAGGCATAACAGCTTGAAATGAGCAACAACACCCTGCAAATTCGCCGTATCGCGATTGACACGTACCATGAGAATGTCGCCTATCTGCATCGTGATTGCGGCGTATACCGCGCCGAAGGTTTTCAGGCATTGTCCAAAATACAAATCAGCGTGAATGGTTCCAAGGTATTGGCGGTACTTAACGTTGTTGACGATACCTGTATCGTGCTGCCGGGCGAATTGGGCTTGTCCGAACAGGCATTTGCCCAACTCGATGCGACGGAAGGCAGCCTGGTCACCGTCAATCATGCGGAAGCGCCCAAATCCATGGATGCCGTGCGGCGTAAAATCAACGGCGAGCGCCTGAGCCAAGATGATTTTACCCATATTGCAAACGATATCGTTGATGCCCGTTATTCAAAAATGGAAATGGCGGCATTTCTTGTCGCGACAGGACAAAACAATCTTGACCGTGATGAGTTGCTTTATCTGACGCGGGCTATGCTGGAATCCGGCGACCAAATGGATTGGCACGAAGCCTTGGTGGCGGATAAGCATTGTATTGGCGGCATTCCCGGCAATCGCACCTCCATGTTGGTAGTGCCCATCGTAGCCGCTCATGGCATGTTAATACCGAAAACATCCAGCCGTGCCATCACCTCGCCAGCCGGAACTGCCGATACGATGGAAGTACTGGCTGAGGTCAATCTAACACCGGAGCAACTGCACGATATTGTGCGCCAGGAACGCGGCTGTTTGGCATGGGGTGGGACAGCCAGGCTTGCTCCGGTCGATGATATGTTGATTTCTGTAGAGCGGCCATTGGGAATTGATTCGCAGGGACAAATGGTCGCTTCCATTTTGTCCAAAAAACTGGCTGCGGGATCAACGCATTTGCTTGTCGATATCCCTATTGGCCCAACCGCAAAAGTGCGTCAAATGCGTCAAGCCTTGGCGCTGCGAAAGTTGTTTGAATTTGTCGGCGATAGGCTCAACCTCCATCTGGAGGTCATGATTACCGATGGTCGCCAGCCGGTTGGACGCGGGATAGGCCCCACACTGGAAGCGCGGGATGTCATGCAGGTGCTGCAAAATGATCCCGATGCCCCCACCGATTTGCGCCAAAAATCATTGCATTTGGCGGGCAGGATTATCGAGTTTGACCCCGATGTGCGCGGCGGCCAAGGCTATGCGATAGCGCGCGACATCCTTGAATCCGGTCGTGCCTTGGTGAAAATGAACGCCCTGATTAGGGCGCAGGGCGCAAAGAAAGCGGACTTTAACCCGGGTGGGCTTTGCCAAGAAGTATTTTCCACTAGGGAAGGGTTCATTACATCAATAGACAACTTTCAAATGGCGAAAATCGCCCGTCTGGCTGGGGCGCCCATGATGAAGAAAGCGGGGGTCGACCTGTTAAAAAAGCTGGGCGATCGGGTCAAAAAAGGCGATCTGTTGTACCGTATCCATGCCGAGTTTCCTGCCGATTTTATGTTCGCCCAACAACTGGCTGAACGGAACAATGGCTATCTCATAGGTGATGAGGCACAAATACTGACCTCACTGGTCGAACTGTAAGGAGAATAGCGTGAGCATGATGATACTTGCTTTCCCCGATTATTTGCGGCAGTGCAATCGCATTGCTTCACGCCTAAATATACCCCTGGTTGAAATTGTCCTGCACCATTTCCCGGACAGCGAAAGTTATTTGAGGTTGCCACCTTCGTTACCCGAGCATGTCATCATTTGTCGCAGCCTCAACCAACCGAATGACAAATTGATCGAGCTGTTATTGTGCGCCAAAACCGCCAGGGAGTTCGGTGCGAAACGCCTCACCCTGATCGCGCCTTACCTGAGCTACATGCGCCAGGACATCGCGATCCAGCCCGGTGAAGCCGTCAGCCAACGCATCATCGGCAACCTGCTGGCGGATTTGTTTGACGATGTCATCACCGTGGATCCTCATTTGCACCGTATTTCGTCATTGAGTCAGGCTATTCCGATAAAGAACGCCATTAGCCTCACCGCCGCCGATGAAATTGGACGTTTCCTGAAACAAAAATTGGAGAATGCCCTACTATTGGGCCCGGACAGCGAATCCGAACAATGGATAACCCGTATTGCCCATGTCACTGGCTTCGACTATTGCATTGCCGGTAAAGAAAGACAAGGCGACAAACAGGTTGAAATAACGTTGCCTACTCGCCAATACCGTAACCAGCCTGTTGTTATTGTCGACGATGTGGCGAGTACAGGCAGGACTCTAGGAAACACAGGCAAGCGGTTGCAAGCCGCAGGCTGCAAAGACATTTATGCAGTCGTCACGCATCCGCTGTTTTGCGGTGATGCTGAAACCTATATCCTACAATCGGGTGTGAAATCTATCTGGAGTACAGACAGTATAGAACATCGGACGGCTTGCATCGGGCTTGATGGCCTATTGGCAGGAGCCATTAAAACTATCGCTTGATTTAAAAGCCAACACAATCCAAAGGCCATCAATTTTGCCATGTGTCGGCAGTTGCTTAAAAACTGCCGAATTGTATAAGCGGCGAAATTTGCTTTGTCGTAAAAAAGGATCACTTTTCAAGGCTCCGCTAATAATTCCGATGCTTACCTTGCAACGCATCTGCATTCCTGCCGGCCAAATCATCAATAACCGAGCCCAATGAACCCAACTTATGTATTTTGTCATTGAAGGATGACCGGTAATTAGTCACCAGACTCACGCCGTCTATCAGGATGTCGTAGACCTTCCATTCGCCGTTGACCACGAACATTCGGTAATAAACTTCAACGGGTTGGATGCTAGGTTGCAAGACTTTCGTTTTGACGAGTACCTTTGTGGCATCATTTGCAACTTCAAGCGGCAGGTACTGAATGGTCCAATCGCTGTACTCAACAAATGCCCTGGAATACGCCCTGACCAACAGGGTTTGGAATTCTTTTTTGAAGCGTTCTTGCTCTATTGGGGTGGCGGTATTCCAGTGCTTGCCTAACACCAAAGGCGCAATCTTGTCGAAATCCGTATGCGGTTCAATCACGCTGTTGACGAAGTGCGTCACTTTTACAAAATCTTGTGCAAAAGCCTTGTCCTGAAGCTTTTGCTGCAAGGTTTCCGAAATTTGGTGTATGAGTTGTTGGGGAAGCTGCAATTCCTCAGAAACCGCTTTTCCAACGAGATTAAAAGCTAGAAGTGCAGACAATAGCCCGATGACCGCATAACGATTGGTTTGATTTGGCATAGTGATTAATCCAGGTACGTATTGGTTTCATACTAATTGTATTCTTAGTTGTCGGCTTTGATTTCGCTCAATAAACAGCAAATCTTTCCCGTCTTTCCGGAGAATTGGTTAAATCGCCTAAACCAAGAGCCCTATCGATAGCCCTAGTTTCAGATAGGCCATCAGCATAAATTAAAAACTGGTATTACGAATACTCCAACAACTGCCTATCATAAACTAATTGTCTGAATTCAGTGACAAAAAGGTTTATGATTGCCTGGCTGAAAAGATGTTAGGCATCAATCCGAAGCTGCAAATCCGGAAAACTTCTCATATATTGATAAAATGATGCCACCAACTACTTCGGATTGCGTCAATGACAAAACGCCACCTAATAATCGCCATCGTCCTGGCAGGGCTTGTGGCGGGTTATTTCTACAAAAAAAAGCCAAATCCGATAACTGTCGATATCTACACTGTCGACTTAGGGGAAGTTAAATCGACCGTCTCCAATACCCGGGTAGGGACGGTCAAGGCCTGCCGGCGGGCATTCCTGGCTCCGGCAACGGGCGGTCAGGTGGCGAATTTGCATGTGAAGGAAGGCGACCAGGTTAAGCAAAACCAACTGTTGCTGGAAGTGTGGAATGACGATTTAAAAGACCAGGCCAAACTGCAAGACGCGCAGGTCAAGGCAAATCGGGCTAACGCAGAGCAGGCTTGCCAATTGGGTGCGAATGCGGAACGGGAAGCGACACGGATTTCCAAATTATTCAATAATAATCATATCGTTTCTGAAGAAGCGGTCGACAGCAAAGTGTCCATCGCCAAGGCTAAACAGGCCGCCTGCAAGGCGGCGCGTGAAAGCATAACCGTCAGCGAGAGAAGTCGGGAAGTAGCGCAAGCGGCAATCCAGCGCACGTTGGTGTTTGCGCCTTTTGACGGCACAATTGCGGAAATCAACGCGGAATTGGGCGAATACGTCACGCCATCCCCACCGGGAATCCCAACCCTGCCGCCTATTGACCTCATGGACATCAGTTGCCTGTACGTTTCCGCGCCCATTGATGAAGTCGATGCGCCGCAAATAAAGACAGGCATGACTGCTTGCGTTTCGCTGGATGCTTTTGCGGAAAAGCGTTGTTCCGGTACGGTTTCCCGCATTGCCCCGTATGTGCTGGAAAAGGAAAAACAGGCGCGTACCGTTGAGGTCGAAGTTAAACTGACCGACCCGAAAGACCTCAAAGAACTGTTGCCCGGATACAGCGCCGATATTGAAGTGTTGCTGACCAGCAAACCGCAAGCGATACGCATTCCGGCAGAAGCGGTCATGGATAATAATCGAGTGTTGTTGGTTAAAGAAGATGGGTTATTGGAAGAACGCACCTTCAAGCCCGGCTTAAGCAACTGGAATACCGTCGAGGTTATATCCGGCCTGAACGTCGGCGACAAAATCGTCAAATCCATTGGTCAAGAGGGCGTAAAGGCAGGTGCGTATATCCGGGAAAAACCATGATCCAGTTGGAGCGTATCCACCGTTATTTTCAAGTCGGCGAACACACTGTCCATGCCCTGAACGACATTAATCTCACAATCAACAAGAGCGAATATGTATCCATCATGGGACCGTCGGGTTCCGGCAAATCCACCTTATTGAACATTATTGCCCTGCTCGACCGCCCATCTTCGGGTCGGTATGTGCTGAACAACCTGGACGTAATCCAACGCAGCGATGATGAACTTGCACAAATACGGCGGGAGAATATCGGCTTCGTGTTCCAGTTTTTCCACGTCATCCCCCGGTTGACTGCCGCCGAAAACGTCGAAATGCCCATGATATTGGCGGGTATCGACAGCAGTGAACGCAAACGGCGCGTACAAGAGGCGCTTGCCTCCGTCAGCCTGGAGGACCGAACCCACCACAAACCCAACCAACTGTCGGGCGGGCAACTACAACGGGTGGCGATTGCGCGGGCGATGATTATGCGCCCTGAAGTGGTGTTGGCCGACGAACCCACCGGCAACCTCGACAGCAAATCCGGCCTGGAAATTATGGCGCTATTGGAAAACCTGAATAAGCAAGGTGTTACGCTGATTATGATTACCCACGATCAATCATTGGGTAATCGTGCGCCACGGCGAATCAGGATTGTGGATGGGCAGATAGAATAACCAAAAGCCTCCGGCAAAACCGGAGGCTCGAAAACGAGAACCGCTCAAAAAATGGTCAGTTATTGCGGGCAATTCGATAGTAGTAGGTTAAGTGTCACATATAAGGCTAGACTTCCGTTTGTTCCGCCATTTCCAGGGCATCATCGACCTCAATCCCCAAGTAGCGAACCGTACTTTCCAGCTAGGTATGGCCTAATAAGAGCTGAATTGCCCGATGGTTATTGCGCCTTACGGCCTTGTTATGTGC
>NZ_AYLO01000133.1 GCF_000496735.2 Methyloglobulus morosus KoM1 | reverse complement strand
CCTTTAGCCTTTAGCCTTTAGCCTTTAGCCTTTAGCCTTTAGCCTTTAGCCTTTAGCCTTTAGCCTTTAGCCTTTAGCCTTTAGCCTTTAGCCTTTAGCCTTTACGTCTGCTTTTGCCATGAAAACCGAAATTCAGTTTATTTCCGATCTTCATTTGACGTGGGATAAGCCGGAGATCACTCAACGGTTCTTGCAATTTCTGGGCAGCCGAGCGACAAAAGCCCACGCCTTATACATCCTGGGCGACTTGTTTGATGCGTGGGTGGGCGATGATGATTTTAGCCCGCCCAACCCTAAAATTCGCGAAGCCTTGAAACGGCTCTCGGAATCCGGTACTCAAATCTATTTTCAGCAAGGCAATCGCGATTTTTTGCTTGGTGACCGGTTTTGTTCGGATACTGGTGTAGCCTTAATCCATGATCCTTTCGTCATCGACTTGTTTGGCGTGCCGACATTGTTGATGCACGGCGATTTGTTATGCACCGATGACCTGCCATATCAGGAATTTCGCAGCAAATCGCGTTCCCCTGAATGGCAACGCAATGTGTTGTCAAAGCCGTTGTTCGTGCGCTTGTTGGCGGCGCGTTGGTACCGTCTCCGAAGTTTTTTCCATAAGCGCAAAAAATCCCAAGAAATCATGGATGTCAACCAAGACACGGTCGTCCGCACGATGCTTGAATATCATTGCTTACGCTTGATCCACGGGCACACCCATCGCCCCGATATCCATAACTTTGAAGTCGAAGGCAAATCCGCCCAACGCTATGTTTTGTCGGCTTGGACGAAAGACAAAGGTGACGTGTTGGTTTGGGATGAAAATGGCTATCGGATTGAAGCCGTTTAAGGGGTTTGTCCTTATCAATTAACATCCTATGTGGCAAACTAAAAGCCGTCGAATAATCAGTGTGACATTAAAAGTTGACTTTTAGGGCAAAATAATTAAATCTAGTGCGTGGCGTGAATAGTCCTGTACCCGAGGAGATAAAAATAATCACCCCAAAACTAATATTAGTCTTAAAAAATAATCAGTATTTTGTCGTGTAACAAGATATCAGGAGAAATATAATTATGAAGAAGCCTCTCAAAAACTGGCTGCTTGCATCGAGTGTAGCAGTTTTGATTGCTGCGCCAGCAATTTCAACAGCCAATAGCGGAGTTGAACAACTGACAAAAAACCCTAACAACTGGGCAATATGGGGCGGTAACTACGCCGGTACTCGTTACAGCGAACTTTCGGACATCAACGTTGACAACGTAAAGAACCTGCAACCTGCATGGTCTTTCTCAACAGGTGTTTTACGTGGTCATGAAGGTGGCCCACTCGTTATTGATGACATTCTTTACATTCACACGCCATTCCCCAACACTGTCTATGCAATAGACCAAAAAACGCAAGCCGTGATTTGGGAATACACCCCTACTCAAGACGCTGATGTCACGATTCCCGTGATGTGCTGCGATACCGTCAACCGTGGCTTGGGTTATGGCGACGGCAAGATCTTCCTGCAACAATCGGATACCGTTTTGACCGCGTTGGATGCCAAAACCGGCAAACGAGTTTGGAGCGTACAAAACGGCGACCCTAAATTGGGCATGACCAATACCTCTTCGCCTTTTGTGGTTAAAGATACAGTGTTGACCGGAATCTCAGGTGGTGAGTTTGGTGTCCGTGGTTTTATGGCAGCTTACGATATCCGCACTGGCAAACTACGTTGGAAAGGCTACAGCATGGGCCCAGATTCTGACACTTTGATCGACCCAAACAAAACAACCACTTGGGAAAACGGCAAAGTCACACCTGTTGGCCCAGATTCAAGTATCAAAACTTGGAAAGGCGACCAATGGAAAATCGGTGGCGGTACTACCTGGGGCTGGTACAGCTACGATCCACAACTGAACTTGATCTACTACGGTTCAGGTAACCCATCTACTTGGAACCCTGTGCAACGTCCTGGCGACAACAAATGGTCCATGTCCTTATGGGCGCGTGATGCGGACACGGGTGCAGTAAAATGGGTTTACCAAATGACTCCACACGATGAATGGGATTTTGACGGCATCAACGAAGTGCCATTGGTCGATCAAGAAGTGAATGGCAAAATGCACAAAACCATCGTACATTTTGACCGTAATGGCTTCGGATATACTTTAGACCGTGAAACGGGCGAATTATTGGTGGCGGAAAAATTCGACAAATCCGTTAACTGGGCGACCCACGTTGACATGAAAACTGGTCGTCCACAAGTGGTTTCGAAATACTCCACTGAGCAAAACGGGGAAGACACCAATACTGTTGGCGCTTGCCCTGCGGCGTTAGGCAGCAAGAACCAACAGCCGGTTTCTTACTCACCACAAACCGGTTTGTTCTATATCTCAGGCAACCACTTGTGCATGAACTATGAGCCATTCGCGGTTGATTACAAAGCAGGCCAGCCTTATGTGGGTGCGACTTTGACCATGATGCCAGCAGGTGCGGATGTCATTACAGGCCAGCCTGACGGCAGCACCAACCTGGGTCAATTCACTGCATGGGATGCCAAAACAGGCAAAATTGCTTGGTCAAACAAAGAGCAATTTTCTGTATGGTCCGGCTCGGTGGCAACTGCGGGCGGTGTCGTATTCTACGGTACACTAGAAGGTTACCTGAAAGCGGTTGATGCCAAATCTGGTAAAGAACTCTATAAGTTCAAGACCCCGTCTGGCATTATCGGTAACGTCAACACCTGGAAATACAATGGCAAACAATATGTTGGCGTACTGTCAGGTATTGGCGGCTGGGCAGGCATTGGTATTGCTGCCGGTATCGACGATGGTACAGACAAATCTAACACTGAAGGTTTGGGGGCAGTAGGCGCATACAGAAGCCTAAGTTCTTACACCAAGTTAGGTGGCACATTCACTGTGTTTGCATTGCCTAACTAACACATCTTTCCTGATTGTGTTACCAAAAACCCTGGTCAGCGATGACCAGGGTTTTTTTATGCCTACATTATCGGGTTCCCGTATCAGGCAGCCAGGAAAAACTTTACCAAATCGGCTAATTTTGAGAACATAGACCTTGAAAGAAGTGGGTTAACTGAATTATCAAAAATCCACATATCAACAATTAGAGTTGTTGTGTGCCATGCAACAATAACGACGAACAATACTTAACACACGAGAGATAATCATGACAAACTTCCCCATCGATCTTGGCGCTTACCAACGCATAAAACTGGATGCCAGCGTACCGACTTTAACGGCGGAGCAAAAATCTGCCCTGCAAGCCAACATCCAACTTTGCCGGGATGCCATCGTATTCTTCACATCCACTGGTGCAGCCCGTGGTGTGGGTGGTCACACGGGCGGCCCATACGATACCGTGCCTGAAGTCATGATCATGGACGCGCTGTTCCGTGGCTCTGACAAATACATCCCGACTTTCTTTGATGAAGCTGGACACCGTGTTGCCACGCAATACCTGATGTCAGTGTTAAACGGCGATATGCCCGCCGAAAAACTAACCCAATACCGCGCCGCACATTCGCATCTCCCTGGTCACCCAGAATTGGGTTTTACCCCAGGCGTTAAATTCAGTTCAGGTCGTTTGGGTCACATGTGGCCTTACGTTAACGGTGTGGCGATGGCGAATCCGAGCAAAACCTTGTTCTGTTTGGGTTCGGACGGTTCGCAACAAGAAGGTGACGATGCCGAAGCCGCACGTTTGGCTGTGGCGCAAGGCCTGAATGTCAAACTGATTATCGACGATAACGATGTCACTATCGCAGGCCATCCTTCCCATTACCTGAAAGGTTGCTCAACTGCAAAAACCTTGGAAGGTCATGGTGTAACCGTATTGGAAGGCGACGGAGAAGATCTCGACAGCCTATATGCCAACATCTGCAAAGCCATTAACACTCCGGGCCCAGTTGCCGTGATTAATCACCGGAAAATGTGTCCCGGCATTGTCGGACTGGAAGGCTCGACCCACGGACATGACGTTGTCTCCGTCAAAGTGGCCTTGGAATATTTGGAAACACGCGGTCACACTGCTGCTGTAGACTTCCTCAAAGCTGTTGTCCCACCTAAAAATACCGACACTTTCATCGGTTCCAGCGACAAGTGGGACGCTAACCGTAACGTATTCGGCGATGCCGTAGTTGCTGTCATGAATGGCATGAGTGAAGCGGATCGTAAAGAAAAAGTCCGTGTTATTGACTCTGACCTGGAAGGTTCTTGCGGTTTACACAAAATACATGCAGCATTTCCAGAATCCTTCATCTCTTCCGGTATCATGGAACGCGGAAACTTCTCCGCCGCTGCCGGTTTTGGTATGGAAGCTGGCAAACAAGGCATTTTCGGCACTTTCAGTGCCTTCCTGGAAATGCTGATGTCCGAAATCACGATGGCGCGCCTGAACAACTCCAATGTGTTAAGCCATTTTTCACATTCCGGTATTGACGACATGGCAGACAACACCTGCCATTTCGGCCTTAACAATATGTTCGCCGACAACGGGTTATCTGATGGCTATGCAACAGGTTTGTATTTTCCAGCCGACCCTAACCAAATGAAAGCGGTTGTCGCCAAGATTTTCTTTGATCCCGGTTTACGTTTCATATTCTCAACCCGCTCCAAAGTGCCGTTAATTTTGGATGAAAAAGGCAACGAATTTTTCGGCGGGGATTACCATTTCGTCCCAGGCAAAGACGAAGTCATCCGCGAAGGTACGCAAGGTTACGTCATCGCTTTCGGCGAAACTTTGTACCGTGCATTGGATGCTGTAGAACGCCTGAAAGCGGAAGGCATTGATGTGGGCTTGATCAATAAACCTACCTTGAATGTTATCGACGAAGACATGCTCGCCAAAGTCGGCAATTCACCGATGGTGTTGATTGTTGAGTCCTTCAACAAGAAAACAGGCTTGGGTAGCCGTTATGGTTCTTGGTTGCTGGAACGCGGATTTGCGCCGAAATTTGCCCATTTAGGTACACATAAGGAAGGCTGCGGCGGTCTTTGGGAACAATTCCCACATCAAGGCATAGACCCCGTCGGCATTATGGCTAAGGTAAAAGAGTTAGTGAAATAGTTAGATATTTGTTGATTCGAAAAAGGCCACGGTAAGCGTGGCCTTTTTTACGTGCCGCTAATCCCACATGGGATCAAACAATATTTCGGGTTTTCCAGTGAAATAACCTTGGGCAAAATCAACCCCCAGATCCCTTAGTTTTTCTAACTGCTGGGCATTCTCGACGTACTCGGCGATCGTCTTTCGGCCATAAAGCTTGGCAGCAGAGGTTATAAAATTAACCACCAGCTCAGAATAGGGGTTAACCAAAACATCCTTAATAAACGACCCGTCGATTTTCAAGAAGTCGACATTAAATTTGGACAAGTTTGCTAAATTGCTCGACCCGATACCAATATCGTCCAGCGACAACTGGCAGCCTAATTGATTTTTCAGGACATTCATAAAATCGATTGCTTGCTTATAATCCCGGTCAGCGACGGTTTCGGTTATTTCAAAACAAATCTGCCTTGGATTGACGCCAAATTGTTTGAATTCTTTTTCCAAGACATCAATAAACGGGCTATACCTAATCGTACTGCCAGAAATATTGAGGGAATACATGGTGTTGGCTTGATGCGCCTGGGCATAGAAGCGGCAAAATTGATGCACCACATAATAGTCAATTTCACGGCTGATGTGAAATAATTCCGCAGTTTCCAAAAATCGGCTTTTGGGGTCGATATCGCCTTCTTCATTTTTAAAACGTAACAACACTTCAAATTTTTGTTCGTCCGTCACTTGCTGGGTTATAGGAACAATGGGTTGGGCGAACAATACAAAAGACTGGATTTTCAGCCCCTCCGTAATTAACGGCAACAAGTTTAACGAGTCGTAATAAGCCTGCAGTATGGGATCGTCATGCTCGATCAGCTTTACAACGCTGTTGCCTGTGCGCCTGGCCTGGAATAAGGCCTCATCCACGGCTGCCAAAATCCGTTCGGGTGTTTTATATTCGGGCGATAAGGGTGTAACGCCAAAAATCAACTTAGGATAATAACTGACCCCATCAATATCAACGGATTGGTTGTCTAATAACTGTGCCAAGTCTTCTGCAACCGCGAGACTTTCTTTAATCGGGAGTTTTAGGATAATGGCGAATCGGTTCCAACCCAATTTGCCCATACGGGCATCCGGCAGGCTTTTGACCCTGTCGTAAATGACCCTTTGAATGGCCCTGATAAGTTTCTCTTCAGCAGGTATCCCTTGCAATAAACTGGCGATCTTGGGTACTTGGTTGATTTCGGTATAGATTAAAGTATGGTGTGGATCATTGCTTGAAGAAATCTGTCCAATCGTCTGAATAAATAAAGGCCTGCTTAATAAATTCATGTCGTTGGGCGATTTTCTTTTTTGTATTTTCCTGCTCCGGCATGAAGCGGGTCTTTCCGTAAGGATATTAAATACGGGGGAAATATGCAATCACTACGGCTACCTAGGCAACCAAATAATTATTCGGGCATAGCGGTTTCTTTATCAGTGTATTAGCTTGATAATAACAGGAATGCATTTGCAAATACCCGTAAAACTGAATATATACGTAATATTTAAGTCAACATTAAAGAGCCGAGGCTGACAATGACCCTATCTAAGACGCAGCTGATTGTGATTTTTGTGATATTGAATATCATCTTTTTTTCTTTTGATATGCACAACCTCCTAAGCCTGAACMCCCTCCAATCGCAACAAGACGCTATTCTGGCGTACCGTACACAATACCCTGCCTTGGCCGTATTAACCTATGGACTGGTTTACATCATCATAACCGGATTCTCGCTACCCGGAGCCGCCATGCTTACTTTAGTTGGCGGCACTTTGTTTGGCTTGTTCTGGGGGACCGTGATCGTATCATTCGCTTCTAGCATTGGTGCAACATTGGCGTTTCTGGCTGCCCGCTACTTATTTCGCGCCAGTGTGGAGCGTCATTTTGCTGAGTTTCTTACAACGGTTAACGATGGCATTGAGAAAGACGGCGCTTACTATTTATTTAGCTTACGACTGGTGCCGCTAATTCCATTTTTCGTCATTAATCTGGTCATGGGCTTGACTACGATGAAAACATCTACTTTTTATTGGGTTAGCCAGTTGGGCATGCTTGCCGGTACGGCAATCTATGTCAATGCGGGTACGCAACTCGCTACCATTAAGTCATTGTCAGATATTGCGTCGCCGATACTGATAGGTTCTTTTGCATTACTGGGGATTTTTCCGCTTATCGCAAAAAAAGTTGTGGAACATTTTTCTTATGACAACAAATAAAAAAACCTATAACTGGGTAAAACCAAAGAAATTTGATAACAATATCATTGTTATCGGCGGCGGCTCAGCGGGCCTAGTGAGCGCGTATATAGCGGCTGCGGTCAAAGCGAAAGTTACATTGATAGAAAAACACAAAATGGGTGGCGATTGCCTTAATACGGGTTGTGTACCCTCTAAAGCCTTGATAAGTACGACCCGCCTGCTTGCCGATGCCGCCCGTGCCAGGGAATTCGGCATTGCCAACTTAACGGCAGACTACAGCTTTGCCGATGTGATGGAGCGTGTACAGCGAGTGATAAAATCCATAGAACCCCACGATTCTGTCGAACGCTATCAAGATCTTGGTGTTGTTGTCATCGAAGGCAATGCCCGGCTCATTTCACCTTGGGAAGTGGAAGTCACCACAAAGTCGGGTACGCAGACGTTAACAAGCTTATCTATCGTCATTGCTACCGGCGCGCGTCCGTTAGTGCCGCCCATACCCGGCATAGAAACTGTCGATTATATAACTTCGGATACCATTTGGAATCTCCGCGAGCAACCCAAGCAATTGATTGTGTTGGGCGGCGGGCCAATCGGCTGCGAGTTGGCGCAATGTTTTGCTAGATTAGGAAGCCGCGTCACGATAATAGAAATGGCGTCACGGCTACTCATTCGGGAAGACGAGGATGCTTCAGGGTTGGTATTGTCACAATTTGACCAAGAGGGCATAACTGTCCTTCTTAGGTATACTGCAAAACAGTTCATCGTAGAAAATGGTGAGAAAATTCTGCTGGCGGAACATGAAAGCAAAACCGTTCGCATTCCATTCGATCAAGTGTTACTGGCATTGGGGCGAATATCCAACACATCAGGTTATGGCTTGGAAGACATCGGCGTGGAATTGTCGCCCAAACGCACCATTCAGGTCGACGGCTTTCAGGCGACTAATTATCCCCATATTTTTGCCTGCGGCGATGTGTCTGGGCCATACCAATTCACCCATACAGCGGCACATCAAGCCTGGTACGCAGCCGTCAACGGGCTGTTTGGCGACATCAAAAAATTCCGTACTGATTATTCCATCATCCCTTGGGCGACTTTTACAGAACCCGAAGTTGCACGGGTAGGCTTTAACGAACAAGAAGCCAAGGAACAAGGCATCAAATACGAAATCAGCAAATACGATATTTCCGATTTGGACAGGGCAATTGCCGATGGTAACGCCCACGGTTTTGTTAAGGTACTAACAAGACCTGGCACCGATAAAATTTTAGGCGTGACCATCGTCGGCAATCATGCTGGCGATCTCATTGCCGAGTTTGTGCTGGCTATGAAATACAAAATGGGTCTCAATAAGATCTTAGGCACCATACATATCTACCCAACACTGGCAGAAGCCAACAAATACGTTGCCGGAGTCTGGAAGAAAAACCATCTACCACTAAAATTACTACGCTGGGTGGCACGCTATCATGAATGGAAACGTGGTTGATGAGAGAAAGGCTATTTTTGTTCATCCTCTCCGGCAAGGTAAATTTAGTAAAATCTACAGGCACAATTCAAGAGTCATTAGGTTCCTATTAGGCAGCCTGTTATCAGTAAGGGACAGCTTTTATGGCTTACATACGTAGAACATGGAATTCCAGGCTCCCCATCAGTACCAGCATTTACGCACGGCTAAAGCTTTCAGGCTTTCTCGAATAATCAAAAGGAATTGCCCGGTAATAACTTCCCTCAACATAGTCGAAGCCCGAATGGTGGGCAAGCAAATCGGCTTTTTTGTCGTCGACATGTTGCAAGATGGTTTGGCTCTTTGTTATAGCACCCAACGTCATTAATGTGGCCAAGGTGTCCTCAACCATTGCCTTAGGAAGCTGTTCCAAGGCCCTAGCCGAGACGAATAGATACTGCGGCATCAACTGGGCAATTAAATCAGTCATCGCCTTATCGGTGGGAAGAATGTCAAATTTAAGGGCGATTTGATAGCCCTGCCGTCGATAATTTTCAAGTCCTTCGAGCAATTTCTGAAAATAATGGGCATATTGGTTGTAGACCGTCAAAACGACAACGATATTCTTTGTTTCCAGACCGGCTTTCGCAATGAAATCCTGAAAATACACACCATGATCTTTTTTGACGCCTAAAATATGGCGAGGATCAACGTCCAAAAACAAGAGTTGGTCGACAGGCAACAAGGTCAAATAATTCAAGATATGCACAGTTCGGGATAACCGGTCGAAAGTGATGATCGACTCCAAATTGCTGTGATAAGTCGCCCTGTCAGCCAATAAATTGGCAATCTCGTTTTCATGGACATAATGATTGGTGTTCGCTGCGACTTCGATTTGCGCGGCGTGTCCTATGATGCGGGTCGGCTTTGCGGATTGCCGGATCGGAGAAAATAGGCTGCCGATACGGATAGGCCCGAACAACCCATTAACGCTTTTGTCCTTCATTATAAAAGGACGGTAACTGAAATTTTGTTCATGCTCGAAAGCATCGTTAAAGACTTCAATGAGATGGTGTAACGACATTTTGTTACCTGTGGTTAAGGTTTAGGCTAAAACCTTTGATATAAAAGTTCTAGCCTAATAAAGTTCTAATAAAAAAAGGCGGGCTGTTAACCCGCCCAAGCAGCATCCCTGGAGAGGCGAGAACAACTTTCTAGGCATCCTTGCTTAGAAAGGCATCAAAAATAACCGATTGATTTGTGTTGCGACTATGCTAAGGGAAAAGCTATCTTTGATTAAACGATATATTTAGATTTGTTTATTACCAAGATAGATAAAAAGAAAGCTAAGACAGTATGATGTACATACCAATAAGACATCAGAAATTACTTGCACGCTTAGAAAATCAAATAACAAGGTGGGATGCCATTAAAAAAACTGGCACCCTACCATTGTCAAGAAACAAGTTGAAAGAGAATTGGTCTGTTATTTCGAATGTAAACGGTGGTTTTTATGTCCCAGTTGTCGGACGACATTTACCAAACGGTCGATTTCCTCATAAGTGTTGTAAAAAGCGATTGACGGCCTTACCGTGCTTTCCAGGCCATAACGTCGGAGAATGGGTTGAGCGCAATGATGCCCTGAGCGGACGGCAATTCCGGCCTGGTTTAGCGCCGACCCAATTTCTTCAGTACTGTGCCCAAGCAACACAAAAGAAAGCACGCTGGTTTTCTCTTTTGCTGTGCCGATTAAACGGAGACCGGGAACACTCCGTAAACCTTCGGTGGCATAATGCAATAATTCGTGTTCATAGCGCGCGACATTACTGATGCCGATCCTGCTCAAATACTCCAACGCCGCGCCTAATCCGACCGCATCGGCAATATTGCCAGTACCCGCCTCGAATTTAGCCGGAGCCGGTTGATAGGTGGTCTGTTCAAAGGTAACATCGTCGATCATATTGCCGCCGCCTTGCCAGGGTTGCATGGTTTCGAGCAATTCGGTTTTCCCATATAACACCCCGATGCCCGTTGGACCGAATATCTTATGCCCTGAAAACACAAACCAGTCACAATCCAGGGACTGTACATCAACACCTAGATGCGACACCGATTGGGCGCCATCCAGTAAAACCCTGGCTCCGACACGTCGGGCCATTGCAATCATCTCTTGAGCAGGTGTGATAGTGCCCAAGGCATTAGAGACGTGAGTAAACGATACCAACTTGGTGTGCGAGCTCAGTAATTTCTGATACTCGGCTAATAGTACTTGGCCATCGTCATCGACCGGAATCACTTTCAGTATTGCGCCGGTTTCGGCACATAGCTGTTGCCAAGGGACAATGTTGGCGTGATGTTCCAACCAACTGATGATAATTTCGTCGCCTTCATTAACAGATTGGCGTCCCCAACTTTGGGCGACCAAATTGATGGCTTCGGTGGAACCGCGGACAAAGATAATTTCCGAGGACGAATCCGCGTTGATAAAGCGTGCAACGGTATCGCGTGCACCTTCGTAAGCATCCGTCGACCTTGCCGCCAATTCGTGCGCTGCACGGTGTATATTGGAATTCTCGTGTTCATAGAAGTACGAAAGGCGGTCAATGACAACCTGCGGTTTTTGCGTGGTTGCCGCATTATCTAACCAAGCCAGTTGATGGCCATTGACGCGTTCCTGGAGAATAGGAAAATCGCGGCGCACGGCCTGGACATCAAAAGGCGGATGAGCAGAACCCAGCGCCGGCGCATTCAATCCGGCAGCTTTCGCTTCATCAAGAAAATAAAAGCCCGAAACCGAGCCGCTGCTTGTAGGGGCTCGCCCGGGAGGTTGCGAATAAGCGGCAAAAAGCTGTTGCAATTCGGCTTCTCCCGGTAAACCATAGGTTTGGGGAGAAAGGCCAGCGACCCATGAAGGGTCAAAGTTTCCCCGCAAATTTGATAACTCTGGAATGTCCACTGGACTGGGGTAATCTGGAATTGAACTCTTGGCCGAACTTGCGCTTTTCGGGATTTTTCCTGTCGCCGCATTGGCTCCGGCAAAAAGTTTTTGTACTTCGGATTCCGAAGTCTGGGGTGAAACTCCTGTTGCTACGGATTTTTCTGTGGCCGGTGCCAATTCGCCGGACAATTGCTGTACCGGTCCAGTAGACGGGATGGTAGAAATTGAACGGGTGTCAATCGTTCCGGGCAGGGGGCTTTCAGAAGGAGGACTCGACACCAGTAGCCGTTGCAATTCTGCTTCTCCAGGAAGGCCATAATCGTGCGGAAAAATACCCGCTAGAACTGACGCGTCCAAGCCTGACAAGGACGATGCTAAGTCATTGGCTATTCCTGAAGAGGGCGGCTTGCCATAGCCTGAATCGGTATTAAGATGATTCGGGATGCTCTCGAAAGATGGCTTTTGTGAAGCGAAAAAATGCCGAACTTCCGCTTCTCCTGGCAAACCTACCCCTTGGGGCGTACTACCGCTTAATCCGATTTTATTTGCTCCAGGCAAGTGCGACGCCAATCCTACCGGTATTGCCGTTGAGGCGGCATTTAGTCTTGAACCATCGCAGGGTAGCGCTGAAAATAGTTCATTGGCAAGTTTAGTCAGATGGCTTATGTCCGGTAGCGCTTCAGCCCCTAAACTTTCCGCAAGCCCTTGTGGGTTAAGGTAGGCTTTATCGAAATCACTTATAGTCATGGTACTTGCCTACTTCGACGTTCTCAAGAACACCAAGGGCATCGTCCGTCAACACAGCCAGTGAGCAATACAACGATATCAGATAGGAGGCGATTGCTTTGTGGTTGATACCCATAAATCGGACAGAAAGGCCCATGCTCAATTCGCCGGTTAGATTGGGCTGGTAAAGCCCCACCACGCCTTGACGGCTTTCACCCGTGCGTAACAACAAGATATTGCTCTTACCTTGGGTTACCTTGACCTTGTCAGAGGGGATTATCGGCAGGCCACGCCAGGACAAGAATTGGGAACCGAACAAGGTAATAATTGCAGGCGGCACACCACGACGAGTGCATTCACGGCCAAACGCGGCAATGGCCTGCGGATGTGCCAGGAAAAACGCAGGTTCTTTCCAAACTCGGGAAATCAGCTCATCCAAGTCATCAGGTGTTGGCGCACCGGTACGCGGCTGCACTTTCTGTGCTGGCGCAACGTTATTGAGCAAACCGTATTCGGCATTATTAATCAACTCGCTTTCTTGACGTTCTTTGATAGTTTCGATGGTCAAACGTAATTGTTCGTGAATCTGGTTATGTGGGCTGCTGTACAAATCAGCTATACGGGTATGCACGTCAAGTACGGTATTGACCGCATTTAAGCGATATTCGCGACCCCATTCTTCATAATCGACAAACGTTTGCGGCAGTTCCTTTTCATCGAGACTGGAACAATCAACGAGCAGGTTGGTTTCATTTTTAACTTTGTTCACCCGATAAATACCGGCCTCAAGGGGTGTCCAATGTAAAAGATGAACCAACCACCGAGGGGTAATGGTTGATAACATTGGGACGGTCTTGGTGGCATTTGCGAGTGTACGTGCGGCGACATCGCCTAATGCGGTATTGGCTTGATGGATATCGGACATTTAAGGTCTCCTAATAGTTAACGGTTAATTTAGCTCTGACCTTTGTTGATCGGCCGGGGTTGTCGCTTGAATCGATGACACTTCGTGTTGTTCTTGGTGCGCTTTCGCTTGGGTAATCTGACTTCCTGGCGGTACGCTCTGGGTTAACCAGACATTGCCTCCAATAACCGAGCCTGCGCCAATGGTAATGCGGCCCAATAAGGTCGCGCCGGCATAAATGACGACATTGTCTTCAACAATAGGATGCCGTGGATAGCCTTTGACCAATACGCCATTTTCGTCCTCAGTGAAACGCTTGGCCCCTAAGGTAACTGCTTGGTACAGTCGGACATGTTTACCTAAGATGGCGGTTTCTCCGATTACGACACCGGTACCGTGATCTACAAAAAAGCTGTTGCCAATTTGTGCACCTGGATGGATATCGATACCTGTCGCCGAATGGGCGATCTCGGAAATAATGCGGGCAACCAGCGGAACGCCAAGTTCATGCAATGCATGCGCCAAACGATAATGGACTACCGCAGTGAGCCCCGGATAGCAGACTAGCACTTCGTCAATATTGTGGGCGGAAGGGTCACCTTCGTATGCCGCTTGCAAATCTGTATCCAATACCGCCCTGATGTTGGGTAGTTTGGTCGTGAACCGGTGAGTAATCGCTTCAGCTTCAATTTCACAATCCATTTCCAACCCTTGTTGCTCCGCCTTGAAAATCAATTCCAGACGAATTTGCTGGTACAAATCGTTTAGGGCTCCGCTTAAAATATGCCCAACGAAATAATCGACCGCTTCAGCGCTCAAATCAGGTTTCCCCAGTCGGTGAGGGAATAGCGCGGCGCCTAATTGATCGACTAATCCCGCCAAAATTTTGCGCGACGGCAAACGTGGCGGATGCTCAAGACGTCTGCGGCTTTCTAAAGAGCCCAGTCGCAATTGCCGTAGTGATGCAACGCATTCTTCAACGCCCCACTGACGGCTTGTTTTTGAGTAAATTGAATTCATGCTTGTTCAACGTATTGAAATAATATAAAAAACATGGTCATCCCATTCCGAATATGACGACACACCAAAATTTTGGGCAAAAAAAAACCAGTGGCCTTAGCGGGCTCACTGGCTTCCGGTTGTCCGGTCAGCATACTCATTTTGTTTTAGTGTCTGCTATTCGTTACTCCCTGTCAAGTAGGGTTTATTGAGAATTTTGATATTTTAGCGGAGAGCAATTAAATTTCTGATGCGGATATTATTGTTACCGGCCTACCAAAAAACAAAAAAATGGGCGGGTTGCTTAACCCGCCCTGAGTCCCAGAGAGGTAGGAGAACAATTTTTCATTCTGCCAATAAAAAGTTGAGTAAAGTTTGCTTCACCTGAGTTACATTCTATCTGCGCTTGAATTTGTCGTTAAACGATATAATTAGATTACTTAATGACAAGACGAGATAACCTCGTTGCAAACTTTAGGAATCTACCCGCATTGAATTAACAACAAACCTGCCGCTTTGGATAGGCAGTGTGTCTGCCACTCTTTTTTGACGAATCCTGGTTCTTCTTCCCATAAACTTGTTTAATAATTTCCTGTTTGGCCTCTAGCCAATCCTTAATATCATTCCCAGGTAAAAAATTGCGTTTTTCCGCTTTATAGTAAGCGGCTACAGCGATCATGCTTTCCAGTTCACTCGGATTGACCACATTAACCGATTTAGAGGTAACCCTCCAGAAACCAGACACGACCAGCCCGAATAAGTCGTTTGGACAAGACTCCCTAATGCCGAGGGCTTCCGGTTGGCTTTCGTTTAAGTTGCCAAACAAGCGATCCCAAATAGAAAGCACCGAACCATAATTGCTGTCGTGTTCGTACCTTTGCGTGGAATGGTGAAGACGGTGCAGGTAAGGGACAATGATCAAATAGCCCAATAGCCTCTCTCCGTTGAAAGTGAGGTTGCTATGATGGAACATTGAGGACAGGGCCGTAAGGGTTTCGTTCCAGATAAGCGTTTCCTTGTCAATTCCAAAGCCAATCACATAAGCCAACTTAAAGCTCATCATCGTTAAATGATCCAGCACATGCACCCGAAATGCCGTTGAAACATTAACCGTCAAATCGCTGTGGTGGATACGATGAAACTGCCAAAACCATGGAAACTTATGGCTAGCCCAATGCCATAAATAAAGCGTCAGGTCGAACAGCAAAAAGGATAAAACGGCCTGTGTTAGCGGCGACAAACCATCCAACAGGCTCGAATCGGAATACCCCTCGGCCCATACCAGCAACGTGGATACCGACAGCAACGGCAAAATAAGGTTGTTGAACAAGAATAAGCTGATATTTGTCGTGTAAGAATGCCGCAAAAGGGCTAACGGCCATTGCCGCCAAAAGAAACGAAGCTCCAATATTGAAAATAAAACAAATACACCCAGCACACAAAATCCCGGGACATAAGCCGTATCATTGTTCATTAGACCAATGTCGAAACGATACTGCTCGCCTGAAATCTCTCTATTTGACATATCTCATCCAACCATAAGGCCTGGTTTCAACAGCTTGGTACAACGTGCCCTTAATGCTTACTTGCCGTTCTCGTTTTAAAAAAATCCTACCTAGCAATGCGGAAATATCAAAACGACGAAATGGCATTTAGCCATCTAATTTTTTGATAAAACCTAAATTGAAACAAAAAGATAAGCTGATAGTAGATCAGGTTGATGAACCAAAACAGCTTGAAGCTTGACTGCGCGGCTAATTAAATCAGGTTCGACTTTCTTATCCTGAATAAACCCGCAGCAATAATGTATATCTTATTAGTAGATATAATTATCGAAATTTATCGTTAAAACATAATTAGATATTGCCTTATGCTTTTGTCAACTTAAGTGTCAACCGCTCAAAACGAGATAGCTAATGATGACAATGGGAAAACACGAAATGCATAAACCAAACCCTGACTTTGACCTCGGCTTACAAATTTTGCAAGCCGTGAAAGGGATACGCTTTGGCTCGGTCGAAATTATTATCCACGACGGCAAGGTCGTGCAAATCGAACGGAAAGAAAAGCTGCGCTTCGAAAACAGGGCGACACTGAATACAAAATCTTAGTTCTACCGTACCAACGATGAAAAATCTCAACAATTTTAGCCTTGGGCTGACCGGAACGCCGGAAGTCATAACGGAAAATAAATTTATAAACGGAACGATCCATTCAGTTCAAGGGGAAGAGATGAAGCAAACAATAAATAAGATATGGGCATCGAGCCTATTCGGGGTTTTCCTGGTATTGCCGGGACTCACGAATGCCGAGGATTATTACCGCAGCACCCTCGCCTATCGGCTAGAGCCGGAGACCGACCCGCCTAGGTACGTACGGAATTTGGGCAAAACCCAGTTCGAGCAATTCCGGGATATCGACTGGCTGGATGTGGGACTGGATTTTCGTACCCGCTACGAGTACCGGGAAAATGATTTGCGGCCAACACCGACGAGCAACACCAGCAGCACAGATTACCGTCCTGACCCCGACAACCTCTGGTTACTGCGTACCCGTGCCTATGTCGGCGTTCACGATATCCTCGACCCGTTACGGTTTGCTGTCGAGTTCCAAGATTCTAGGAGCTACAACGGGTTATATGAGCGCAGTGAGTCCGATGTAAATGAATTTGAGTTGATTCAAGGTTATGCCGAATTGTATTTTAAGGATTTGCTTGGGCATAACAGGCCCTTGAGTATACGTGCGGGGCGGCAATCCCTCGAATTGCTTGACCGGCGACTGATCGGCAACAACCAGTTCCGTAACACCACTAACAACTTCGAAGGATTTCGGGTACGTTTCGGCAAAAAACAGAACGATTGGGATCTGGATACCTTTGCGTTTCAGCCTATTGAAAGGTTGAAATACGAATTCGACCGTCCCGACGAGCACACTTGGATTTACGGAGGCGTACTCAGTCTAAGGCAATGGTCGGACTTTATTACTATCCAGCCATATTTCCTTGGGCGAAAGGTTGACGGCGACCCCTTCAATCCTGCGAATAGCACAGCCATCACCGACCAGGATATCTATGCGCCCGGCTTAAGGGTGTACGGGCTTATCGGTGAGAGCGGCGTTGATTTCGATGCCGACCTCAACAAGCAGTTTGGCCGCCGTGGGGCAATCCGGGACGGCAAGCAAGTGATGGAGCAGCATGATGCGCTTGCCTATGCGATAGAGCTGGGTTACAGCTTCGACCACGACTGGAAGCCGCGGGCCAGTGTGTTTTATGGCTACGGCACCGGAGATAAAAGTTCCAAGGATGCTGTGAACAACCGTTTTGATGTATTTTACGGCTTTAACCAACCCTGGTCGCGGAACGATTATTTCTCCTGGGACAACATCCATGCCCCCAAAGCCAGGATCGAATTTACGCCCTATAAGGATGTGAAGATCGATACGGCTTACAGTGCTTATTGGTTGCAAAGCGAAACTGACGGCTTCAGGCGGGCGAACTTGCGCGACCGTGACGGCAAAAGCGGCAGCTTTATCGGCCACGAATTCGATATTCGGTTGCAACACAAGCTTAACCCTTATGTCGATTGGAGCTTAAGTTATGCCCGCTTTGAACCCGGTAATTTTACCCGTTCGTTTAACGATCCGGTGAATGGCCCATTCACTGACCAAGCCAGCAACTTCTTCTATTTTGAAGTTTCGTTGAACGCGTTCGGCGACGGCAAGATTAACTGATTGTTAACTATCGACAGGAATATAAGTTCCGTTACTTAACCCATGGCTGAAATGGATTTCGGCTAACTTAACACTTACAAGGTAAGACAATGATCAAATCAAGGTTAATTCAAATTGTAGTAAGCATTTTTGCCCTTTTCTTGAGTTCACAAGCTTTCGCTGAAAGGACAATGCTCAATGTCTCTTACGATCCGACCCGCGAATTGTACAAGGAATACAACCCTTTATTTATTAAACACTGGCAGGAACAGACCAAAGAAACGGTAGATGTCCAGCAGTCGCATGCCGGTAGCGGCAAGCAATCGCGCGCCGTCATAGACGGTTTGGAAGCCGATGTAGTTACTCTGGCGCTGGCTTACGATGTCGACCAGCTCTACAGTAAAGCGCGGTTAATTCCGGAAAACTGGCAAACCTTATTGCCAAGCAACAGTTCGCCTTATACCTCGACCATCGTTTTTGTCGTGCGCAAAGGAAATCCAAAACAAATCAAAGACTGGTCGGATTTGACCAAAGACGGCGTCGGCATTGTGACACCCAATCCAAAAACTTCTGGTGGCGCGCGCTGGAATTACTTGGCTGCTTGGGCTTATGCCTTAAAACATAACAGTAACAGTGAAGACACCGCCAAGGCCTTTGTTGGCAAGTTGTTTAAAAATGCTGCAGTCCTGGATACCGGCGCGCGCGGTTCGACAACCAGTTTTGTCGAACGTGAAATCGGGGATGTCTTGATTACCTGGGAAAACGAAGCGTACTTGGTATTGAAGGAATTCGGCCAGGATAAATATGAAGTCGTCACACCATCGTTCAGTATTTTGGCGGAACCACCCGTAACGGTCGTAGAAAAAGTTGCCAAGAAAAATGGAAATGTAGATATAGCGAAAGAATATCTCAATTATCTGTATAGCAAGGAAGCCCAGGAAGTGATTGCCAAAAATTTTTACCGGCCTATCGATAAAGAAGTTGCCGCGAAATATACAAAGCAGTTCCCTGATATTGAGCTGGTGACCATTTCGGAATTAGGTGGATGGAATGATGTGCAAAAAAAGCATTTTGCCGATGATGGCATCTTCGACCAAATTTACGACCAGGGTAAATAACCTAGGACTGGCTTGGCCTTAATGAAGTTTTGGAAGCTTCATTAAGGCATGGCTGGAAAGGCTTTATAGTTTCGGTTTGCACACAAACCTAATTAGCAAAGTGGACAACCACAGGCGGAAATCAAACAATGTCACAAAGTCAAATCATGCCGGGATTCAAGCCAGCACTGGGTTACACCCTGGTTTATTTAAGCCTGGTCGTACTCATTCCCTTGAGTACCCTGGTATTTAACAGTTTCCAGCTCAGTTGGGAGGATTATGTCGCCATTATTACCCATAAGCGCATTATTGCTTCATTCCAGGTCAGTTTCGGCAGCGCATTGATCGCGGCGGCGGTCGCCAGTTTTTTCGGCCTCGTTATCGCCTGGGTGTTAGTCCGTTATTCGTTTACCGGCCAGAAGTTAAGCGATGCACTTATCGACCTGCCGTTCGCCTTGCCGACAGCGGTTGCCGGTATCGTGCTTGCCACTATTTTCCAACCGGGTGGCTTTTTGGGGAACTTATTGCTTGAGGGCTTTGGCATTCAAGTGGCGTTTAAACCTCTGGGGATCGTGGTGGCGCTAATTTTTATCAGTATTCCCTTTGTGGTGAGGACGATTGAACCCGTGCTGCTTGAGTTCGACACCTCCATGGAGGAAGCGGCGGCCAGCATGGGGGCTTCACGCCTGCAAATTTTTACGAAAATTATTTTCCCCAATATTTTTCCCGCCTTGTTGACCGGATTCGCATTATCTTTTGCCCGCGGTGTGGGCGAATACGGGTCGGTGATCTTTATTGCCGGGAATTTGCCTTATGTGTCTGAAATAGTGCCACTGCTTATTGTCACCAAGCTAGAACAATACGACATGGAAGGCGCGACGGCAATTGCCTTAACGATGCTGGTGATTTCATTCGCCATGCTGTTGGTTATCAATTTACTACAGCACTGGGTACGCAAACGCTCTGGACAATGATAAGGAAACTCCCATGACAGCTATCACTCAAGAAATCAACAATCCAAAAACGTCGGTCACGGCTTCAGCCTTGCGCGACCCCGATTGGCTGAAATACGGCTTGATTGCCGTTGCCTTGAGCTTTATTTTCCTGTTCTTATGCTTACCGCTAGGGTTGGTCGTATTCCAGGCCCTTTCCAAAGGCTTCGGGGCGTTTTTGTCGGCTTTGAGCCAAGCGGATACGTTGGCCGCGATGAAATTAACCTTGTTGACGGCATTGGTGACTGTGCCGCTAAACACCGTTTTCGGTATCGCTGCGGCCTGGTCCATAACCCGGTTTGAGTTTAAAGGGAAAAGTTTCCTGACGACATTGATCGATTTGCCGTTTTCCGTATCGCCGGTGATTTCCGGGGTGATTTTTGTCTTGCTGTTCGGGATGCAAGGCGCGTTCGGGGAATGGCTAAGTGACCACGACATTAAAATCATATTCGCCGTTCCAGGGATTGTCCTGGCGACCTTGTTCGTGACCTTCCCTTTTGTGGCACGGCAGCTAATTCCGTTGATGCAGGAGATGGGTTGTGAGGAGGAGGAAGCGGCACTTTCCTTGGGTGCTAGCGGCTGGCAAATGTTTTTCCAAATCACCTTGCCGAATATCAAGTGGGCATTGTTGTACGGCGTATTGTTATGCAACGCCCGCGCGATGGGGGAGTTTGGGGCGGTTTCGGTCGTATCCGGCCACATACGGGGATTGACGAACACCTTGCCGCTGCATGTGGAAGTCAGTTACAACGATTACGATGTTGTCGGCGCGTTTGCCAGTGCTTCAATTTTGGCGAGCCTGGCCATTGTCACACTGATCTTAAAAACGTTGCTCGAATGGAAGCAAGGTACCCGATAACCGTAAAAACCAAATGTGAGATAACTATTCATGAGCATTGTCCTATCCAATATCAGTAAAAAATTCGGTCAATTTTCGGCCTTAGACCATATTGACCTCGAAATTCCAGAAGGTGAATTAGTTGCCTTGCTCGGCCCTTCCGGTTGCGGTAAGACTACGTTATTACGTATTATCGCCGGACTCGAACGGCCTGATGACGGAAAAGTCTTACTAAGCGGTGAAGACAAGACAGACCATGACGTACGCAAACGCGGCATTGGTTTTGTATTCCAGCATTATGCCTTGTTCCGGCATATGACGGTCTTCGATAATGTCGCATTTGGGTTACGGGTCAAGCCGACCAAAACTAGGCCCAGCGAAGCTATTATCCGCAAGAATGTCCATGACCTTTTAAACTTGGTACAACTGGATTGGTTGCATGATAGGTTTCCCGACCAACTTTCCGGTGGGCAACGCCAGCGTATTGCATTGGCACGGGCGTTGGCGGTCGAACCCAAAGTGTTGCTGCTGGATGAGCCCTTCGGTGCCTTGGATGCCAGCGTTCGTAAGGAACTGCGCTTATGGCTGCGGCATTTGCATAATGAGCTGAATGTCACCACCATCTTCGTCACCCACGACCAAGAAGAGGCGATGGAAGTCGCCAGCCAGATTGTCGTCCTGAACCACGGCAAGATCGAACAAAAAGGCACGCCCACCCAGATTTACGACGAGCCAAAAAATGATTTTGTGTCCCAGTTTATCGGCCATACCAATGTTTTTCACCTTGAGAATGATGGCGACACTTGGCTGAAAGGCTCCAGTATCGTCCTCGACAATACCGACGGTATTACGGCCCATGTAAGGCCGCATCATATCGGCGTTGAAAAACTCGATGAAAATGCCAGCTCGCCGATTAGCTTGAAAGATTGGCAACATTTAGGTGCAACTATCCGCTTGGAATTGACAAATGACGAATTTAAAGGGACGGCCAAAGTCATTTACGCCGAGATGCCCAGTGACCAGTTTAAGCAATCTCGGTTAAAAAAGGGCGATAAGGTTGCATTATTCATCCGGCAAGCGCACTGGTTCAATCTGGAAAAACCGCATGTACCCGAAGCGGCAACGAATTTTTAGAGTTGACTCGCGTAATGAACTTAAACCAACTCGAAATTTTACACCTGCTTCAAGAGACGAATTACAACCTGACGAAAACGGCGGAAAAAATGCACGTTGTCCAGTCTGCCGTGAGCAGGCAGTTAATGATGCTTGAAGAGGAAATAGGTACGCCCTTGTTCATGCGGCATGGTAAGCGTCTATTGGGGCCAACGCGATTGTGCGAGCAAATATTGGCAGAAGTCGATTCCGTCAACCAAGCGAAGCGCAATATCCGGCAAATCGCTGACGATTACCTGGATATCCGTAACGGCACATTGCACATTGCTACGACCCACACGCAAGCACGGTATTTTTTACCCACCCCCATCAGCCGATTCAGGGAAAAATTTCCTTGGATCAAAATCTATATGGAGCAATCGTCGCCATTAAACTTAATTAACTTGCTACATCAACATAAAGCCGACATTGCTATTTGCACCGAAAGAATGGTGGAGGATGAAAAGCTGGTTCTCAAGCCTTGCTATAAATGGCACCACATTGTCATTGTCCCTAAGGGGCATGAATTGTTGCAAGGGGAAATTACCTTACATCGATTGGTGGATTTTCCTATACTGACCTATAGCCAAGGTTTTACTGGGCGTAGCAATATCGAAAAAGCGTTTAATAATGTCGGTATTATGCTCGACATCACCTTGGCGGCCGCAGACTCGGATGTCATCAAGACCTACGTCCGGTTGGGCTACGGAATCGGCATTATTTCCAGCATGTCCTATGAACCGCACATTGATTCTGATATGGTGGCGTTGGATTTGTCCCATCTCATTCCTGTGTCGACAACCAAACTCGCGTACTTAAAACAAAGTTACCTTCCAAGTTATATGCGCTACTTTATTGAACAACTTGAGTCATCGTCGCCTGAAAATTATTGACAATGAAAGCGAAGAAAAAGGCCAAACAGGAAGATGGATAGCCTATTTTCACCTTTATTTAACCTGCAGCGCTTATTGACTTTAAGGTTTCTTTCGCTACGTCCTGGCCAATAAAATCAACTTTTTTATCCATGGCTTTCTGCAAAAATTCGCGCGCTAATGCGTTATTTTTTTGCTTATAATGTGTCATGCCCAAGTGATAGTTGCTTATTGCGGAGTCGGGGTCTAATGCGATGACTTTCAACAACAACTCTTGCGCTTTAGCAAAGTTGCCCTGTTTATAGGCTACCCAGCCCGCAGTATCCAGCATATTCGGGTTGTTGGTTTTGGTTAAAGGCTCAACCAGTTTGGCAGCCCGTTCCAAACCTGCGTCATCACCGAAATCGGACAAATAACTGGCCAGGTTATTGATGATTTCCATAGATTCAGGATGTTGCTTAAGGGCATCTTCATACAAGGCGATAGCCTTGTCGCGTTCGCCGTTGCTATGGTAAATTCCGGCCAAATCATTTACCAGATCCATAGAAGCCTCGGTTTTGTTGATGCCTTCCTGATAGGTTTTTATGGCATCAGCCTTATTGGATTGGGCTACATAAGCCATTGCGATCATGCGGTACGGGATTGACCAATTGGGTTTGATGGCAACCGCCTTTTTGAATGCGTCCATCGCTTCGGGGTATTTTTTGTCGCCGAGGTAAACCCCACCCAGCAAATTGTAAGCGACAAAGTTTTTAGGCTGTTGCTTGATAACTTCCTTTAATTTAGCGAGTGCTTTATCGGGCTGCTTAAGTGCGAGGTAACTTTTAATCAGTTGTGTCATCGGTTCAACGGCATCAGGTTGTTTTGCCAATGCGCTTTCAAAGGCGGGGACACTCTGGTCGATTTTTCCTTCAGCTTGATAAGCCAGGCCCGACAAAAAATACCCTATGCCTTCGTTAGGAAAGGCTTCTGCCAAGCGTTTTGTGGTTTCTTGCGCTTTATCCCATTGTTTTTTTGCCATGTAAACTTTATAGGCTGTCTCCAAGCCCAGCTTGCTGTTTGGGTTGGCTTTTAAGACCGCATCAATTTGTTGCATCGCCTGATCGGTAGCGCCGGTTTGTTGTAATAGGGTGGCTAGATCAAGTTTCGCCGATTCGTCATTCGGCGCAATTGCAATGATTTTTTCCATATTTTCTTGCGCTAGCACAGGATCATTATTCATCATGTGTGCGGAGCTCAACAGTTTGAGTAGCCTGATATTTTGGGGCTGGTCAACTAGGACGGCGCGGAAGTCGTTGATTGCTTCAGGTATTTTTCGATCGGCCAACGCAAACTCGCCACGTAACGACAACGCATCGGCATCACGCGGATTTTCTTCAATAATTTGCTTTACCAATGCCTTGGCTTCATCTTCACGTTTAGTTGTCGCATAAAGCTTAGCAAGCTTGTTACGCGCTTTAATCGATTCCGGCCCTTGTTTATCCAAGGTAACAATCTCTTTTAACACGCCTTCTGCTTTTTCCGGGTGTTTTTGGGACATTTCTAACTCAGCCAGCATAAACCGTAAATCATACTGGTCAGGATTTTGTTCAATCATCGGGACTAATTCGGCGATAGCTATCTCCGGTGTCCGTTTGGCGATCAAGAATTCGATCAATAGCGACTTGGCAGCGATATCGTCAGGAAGGTCTTTGATGGCTGAGCGCAACACGGCTTCAGCGTTGTCCATCTGATTATTGGACAATAAAAATGAAGCCAAGGTTTTACGATGCCCTACCTGTTTAGGCTCTAACTTAATGATCGATTCAAGCGCTTCTTGTGCCTTGTCCAAGGCTTTTGTTTCCGAATACAACTGCGCCAGCATCAGTAGAGGGACTGTCTTGGTCGGATTCTTTTCGCTGTTTTTTTGTAGGATACTGATAGCTTGGTCAATTTTACCCATTTTGGCATTTAGGGAGGCCAGCAACATATTGGCGGAGACATCATCCGGTTGTTTTTTGAGGGCTGCGTCAATTTGGGTCAGTGCCGCATCCGTATTATTTCGGGAGGCCAGTACGCCTGCCATCAACACCATGCCTTCGACATTTTGTGGGTCAAGGGCTTGAACTTCCTTTGCCATTTTTTCCGCTTCATCGATCTTTTTCACTAACATATATACCTGCCCCATCCTTAACCTGGACATCAGGTGTTTGGGGGCTTCGTTGATGACCGCCAAATATTGGCTGACGGCAGATTGTAGTTCACCCAATTTGCTTGAAGCTTCGGCCATTTGAAAGCGCGCCTCAATGTCTTTAGGATCAATTTGCAATACATTCTTGAAAGACAGTTGCGCTTTCTTATAATCGCCGGCATCGAATAACTGTTTCCCTTCCGCCATGTATTTGGCCTTTCTTTCGCCTGAGCCGCCACAAGCCGTAACTAAACTGACGAGTGCTACAATGAGCAATATTTTCAAATCATGTGCTACTGGTTTCATCGGAAAATCCTGGTTAATTTGCTTGATGTTTTATAAAAACAAGAATACAGCTTTGATTATGTGTGAAATTTGGGTGGACTACTGATTGTCTAAGTCAATTAGGTACATTATAGCGGCTTCTAAACGACTTACAGGCATAATTGCTGCCGAGGCTTACATTGGTCAAATAATCATGTAATTAAAACATTTTTGACTTGTGAGAGGGAAGGGCGGTGTTTTTTGTTTAATCTTTAATTTTATTCAGCCCGTACAGTTCCCAATACATAATCAGCTGAATTTACGGTTTTTTAACACCTTGGCCTTCTTCCGTTTCTGGCTCATTATTGGCTTCTGGAGCCTTTACGTTGGCTGCGGTTATTTCCTTATGCGGGTATTTTTCTTTCCTTAGCTTGTCCTCATATCCCTGAATGAGGGTTTCCATTTCCACGCTATTGATCTGCAAGGCCGGTTCGGATGTCAATAAGCTATCCAACACCCCTTTGTTTTCGTAACTCTTTAGCACTTCCTTACCTGCCTTGAACATTTTTATGTTGTTCTCTTCGCAGTGTTGGAGTTCAGTTTTTGTCTGCCTTTGGACATCTTCCAGATTGGCATGATTGGCGCTGAGTGTATTCTTTTCCTGGTTGAGTGCCTTGTATTTTTCAATCACTTCCAATAATTTGGCATTGGTTTTTTCTAGCCGGTCAGTGATTGCCTCATTGTTGGTTTTCTGCGCGGTCAGCTCATTGCTTAAACGGTTCTCTACCGAAGCGGCTGATGATTCCGCTTCCGATTTTTCTTTTTTGAGTTTAGCGATATCAGCAGTCAGTTTTTCAGACTCGGTTTTAAGCGTGTCGCGCTCAGTTTTCAGTGCATCCCGCTCGGAGGTAATTTCCCTGACCATCGCTTGTAATTTTGCAACCGCCTTTCCGCCACCCCCGCTATCACGAGTTGCGGCATAGGCAGTACTAGACAAACAACTGCCCACTACCAGAATTAAAACCACTACTAATTTCATCATGTGAACCTGTTTTCCGGGCATTAAAACCGCGTGTTGATGTCCAGTTGTAATAAATCGACACCATACGGTGCTCCAGTAATCTCATTGGCGCTTAGCCAGCGACCGGTAAACCAAATATTCTTCGCCAAACCGTAATTGCCGCCAATCACCCAACCTTTGGCATTGGTGCCACCCAAGCGGAAGTCCGAATCGGTGAAGGCATCCAACACGGCATCCCGCTCTATGTATTTATATAAGCCGAACACATTCCAATGCCCGAATTGGTCGGTTTTAGGCCAGCCTAGATCCACCCTGACCTGCCAGGCATCGGTTTGCTCTTCTTGGTTTAGAGCCTGTGATCCTGATCGGACTGCCAGTACCGAGTTAACGTCTTTTTTGTTGTAACCTATGTTTTTCGCATAATCGCCACCTATAATAATGTGATAAGGCGCAAAGGCTGCGATGTCGTAGCTAAAGTTAGGGTTGATAATATTATAGTCGGCTGCTAGTCCAACCAAGCCCGTTGAGTTAAGCGGATTGGCAGAAGTGCCCTCACCACAAATTTCCGCTATGGTATTGCCACCCTGCATAAATTCTGGCACTGATGCGGCAATGTCGCGGCTCAAGCTATTGTTCAGATCACACGTACCAATTGGCGATGTATTCGGCCTGGCGACTGTATTGACATAATCGTAATAGGCGATACTCACCTTTAACTTGTTTTGGTTGTCAAAGCCCCAATCCATGCCAACCTGTCCACCGAACAGCCATTTGTCTTTTGAGCTGCGTTGAAACTCCTGTAACGGGAACGCGCCAATGGTGGAGAATACGGTCTTGGAATCGTCATTTATCGCATCTAGGCTGTCTGAACCCGCTAGGCGATGACGTGCTGTCGCAGCAAACCCTTCAAAGGACAGGTCTGTATCCCAAACCAACTCACTGCCACCGCTAAATTCACCGCCGCCGACATACCAAGGGTTTTTAATACGTCCACCCATCAGCGTGAGCCATTTAAAGCCGTCACTGTCGATATCATCATATTGGAGATAAGCCCGATCCACATTGAATTGATACTGGCCGCCAGTATTGCCCAGGGTTTGATTGGTTGATACGGGATCCCTCAAGTTACTGGTCGCCAAACGGATACCGGCTTTTAGGCTATCGTTAATTTTGGCATCAATTCCTAAACGAAATCTCTCACGGAAACGACTTCTGTTAGTCGTAGTGTTCAAAAATTGATCAAATCCCGCAGCGTTTAGTCCGCCCCTGTCATTAACGGTTAACCAATCAATAATACTATTCGCTTGATTGTCGGTTGCCATAAATTCATTCTGCGAACGCAAACGTATATCACCGGACAATTTGAAACGGCCTACCCATTCCGGCCAAGCGCCAGGCAAGCCCCATTTTTCGCTTTTGGCTTTTTGCATCACATCACTAACCACATCTTGGCGTAACTCGGCACGAACCTGCTGGCGAATATCCTCCTTAACAAAATCTGGCACGTAAGGAATACGGATTTCACCGGGTTCCGGTTTATCTGCTTCAGCGGTCGCCGCTTGCTGTCTTGCCTGGACTTCAGCATCGGCATCGGCCTGCTTTATCATTTCTTGAGCCATCTTTTCGGTCAAAACACCCTGTTTAACCAATTGCTGTATCAGGTTGGTTGTGGTATTACGCAACTTCAACAATTCTTCTTTTTCGCCTGCTTGAGCCAACCCTGCCAAACCGCAAAGCATAAAGGCTATTAGCTGTTTTTTATTATTCATTAAGTTACCTTGAATTTACATTTACAGTCTGACTGTTATTTTGAATTTGATGGGCTGTTCCATTGCTGGAGGAGGCGGTTCGTTTATTTTTTTTAATTTGTGCAGTGTTCGGTTCAACAGGTCGTCAATCTCCGGGTCATTGCTGCCCCTTGCCAGTTCTATTTTTTTTACTGTCCCATCGGCCTCTAGCCATAATTTACCGACAGCGGTATATCCTTTACGGCGTAGTTTTTCATTCTCCGAAAGCACGTCCCGTATTTCATTGGCTGCCATCTTGCCGTACCTGGCAAATGGGCTGCCGCCGCCACCGCCAAACAAGCCTCGACCACCTTTATGTCCCACCAATCCAAAGCCATCGGCTCCCGCCGTGCCTTCGGCATCCAGGCCTAAATCACCGGGCGGGGCTTCCTCGACATCTGGCAAAGGCTCAGGTTCGGGTTCCGGCTCAGGTTCAGGCTCCGGTTCTTCAATTTTTTCCTTGGGCGCTTCTGGTGGTTTTTCCACTTTCGGCGGCGGCGGCGGCGGGGGAGGGGGCTTGACCAACGTCACTTGTTGCGGCTTTTTTTCCCTCTTTTCCTTTTTGTCGCTTTTAAGGCCAACGACGAAATAAACCATTAAGCCAACGATGATAACGAGCAATAACCCACCCAAAATTTTCGGCAGATGTTTCCGATAATTTTTTTTCTGAGACATCGTGCGCCTTGGTTTACTTAGTCAGATTCTGCGTAACCAAACCGATCTGGGTAATATCCAATTTCGCCAACAAAGCCAGCACCCCCACTACCTTTTCGTATTGCACGGCGGCATCGCCCTTAATGACAACCGGCAATGCAGGGTTGACAGCCTTATATTGCTGCAAAGTTGATTCCAACAATTCCATGCTGACGGGAATGGTGTCCAAGAAAATAGTGCCGTCGGCAGTAATCGTAATGGCTTTGGTTTGTGGCTTGGCAAGGCTCGGTGTGTCGCTGGCTTTGGGCAAATTAACTGTGATGCCTTGTACCGCCGCCGTGGTCATCAAAATAAACACGATCAGCAGTACATAAGCCAAGTCCAACATCGGCGTGACGTTGATTTCGTCATAGGCCGCATTTTCTTCTTGTAATTTCATCGTTAATTCTCTCTAGCAGGATGTTTGTAAGATGGCACTATAAAAGCAGTGCCTTTCTTTAATCTTTATTAGGTATGTTGCTCGGTCAATTTGGCAACAAACTCATCGACAAACACATGCATATCGGCGGTAATTTCCTTGATGCGACCACCCAAATAGTTGTAGCCAAACAAACAGGGAATCGCCACTATAAGACCCGCTACCGTAGCGGTCAGCGCGCCTGCAATACCCGGCGCAATTGCATTGACATTCACTTCGCCACTGACCGCAATCGCAGCGAAGGTAATCATTACCCCTATTACCGTCCCTAACAATCCCAGGAACGGCCCACCACTGATTGCAATGGTCAGAAGAACCATTTGGGAATTCAATTTTTGCAATTCCCTGATTAAGGTTGCATCCATGGTTGCCTTTACCGCATTCATGGATTGGGCTGATAACACTTGATTGCTAGTCCCTTCGACTCTTTTCAAGCGATGGTTCATCTCTTCGACACCGACATGATAAATGCGATAAATCGTTGAACCCGCGTAAGCGCTATGATCTTTACTAAAGGACAATAACGAGAGCGATTCATCATCAGATTCTTCATCACTGCCATCATCTTCTGTGTTTAGCTTACCTAACTCTTGGGTTGCCAGCCGACTATAGGCCTGCTCAAATTTTTTATTGGCGTTGTGTACCCGGTTGAGGACTATGGCTTTAATAATCATGACCATCCAGCTAATCACAAACATGACACCCAAGATACCGATAATCACCCAACCGTCGGGGGTCACGCTTTTTAGCGATCCCATAATCAAGGATTCGCCGCCTTCCTCACTGTCAGGCGTGGTATCTTCGCCATACGACACTATGGCTGATGAAGCTCCCTGCATTTTGACGTCAAATTTAAGCGCATTCGCATCTTTCGCCACTTTAAAAATGGACAATTGGTCGATAGAGCCAATAAAGCCACGTCCGCCGGTTTCATCGGCACCGATGGTTATATCGCTAGTCAAATCTGGCAATTTCACCGGAAACGTACCCGCTGCATTTCCATCTAGGTAGACCGTAAGATTTTCTGTAGTAGCGACAATTGACAACTGTTGCCAAGTGGCTGCGGCCAAGGCTTTTTCTAAAGCAAAATCATGGCTGGCACTCGCTTCATCGACCACTTCAAGATGCGGTTTTAGGTCTTTTATTGCTAAAGTGAAGCTGCCCGTAGCCCCAGTCCTTTTAAACAGGACACCGTCGGGTTGCGCCTGGTCAATTTTTAACCACGTTGACAATGTCCAGCCAGTGACTGACGCCATAAGCAAAGAAGGCTTGGCGGGAACGCGGATGATTTGGCTACCGTTCAATACGCCGGCTTCACCGATCATGCCGCCCTCTGCACCCGTCGCCGTCGCTTCCGAAGGGTTGTTCGCATTGGCCGTTAAATCTTTAATGCCATTTTTGCCGAACGGATACGTCAAAACTTGGCTGACATCAAAAGTGCCAGCGGCATCTTGTCCGTCGACTGCGGTTTCGTTTCCGTAATACAGCCAAACAGCAGGTTCGGGCATTGTTGCGATGTCTTTGGGCAGTTTGACCCAAATCAGGGCCATTTCATTTACGGGATCGATTTTTTCAATATAAAATTTGAGCGGCGTTGTTTCGTCACCCGCCAAAATCCTAATGTCTTTGCCTTGTTCGGCAAGATCAAGAAAGTAGGTGAAATTGCCGGTATGCAACCGAATCAACGCAAACGCATCCTGCGGGATAGTCACGCCCTCTTTTTGAAGGGCTGGCATATCCAGGCTGATTTTTTTCTTATAACCCCATTCCTCATTCCACCAGGCGGAAGCGATTGAAGGCAGCAGGGACAACAAAATTAAGAACAAGCAAAAACGTTTCATTGATAGGTTACAGTATGGGTGATTAACTTATTAACTAGCACTGGCGTATTTATGGATGGAGATCACGTGACTTATTGAATGATCTCTAACAGAATTGGGCGTAGCGGTCTTCGCACTTTGTAAAATCAACAACCCACACAACACATATTCAATCAGGCTAAACAAGATCATTATTTCAAAGCAACGTGACATTTTTATTACAGGGAACAAACCAAGACTGCCTTGCCTAAATTTAGGCGCAAAGACAGATAATCCTTTACCTGTCTTTGGCAATTTGAAATTTCAAGAAGATTTAAACAATCAACGACTAACGCTTTTTAAGATTATAGATTCGGCCTTTTAATGTCTGAACCGTTCGTGCTGAGCCCTTCGACTAAGCTCAGGAGAGCCTTGTCGAAGCACACACCGCCTTTCGACAGGCTCAAGGC
>NZ_AYLO01000132.1 GCF_000496735.2 Methyloglobulus morosus KoM1 | reverse complement strand
GGCCGCCGAGTCCCTGGAAGAGCAGGCCCAAACCCTGGCGGACACCGTCGCCCAGTTCCGCCTGGATTCCGACATCAAGTCCCTTGCCGCCCCGTGCCGCGCCAACTTGGCCATCGTCGCGCCCAGGCCAGCGCCACGGATGGCCGCCGCCAGCGCAAAACCCAGCAAGCAGGACGATGATGAATGGGAGGAGTTTTAAGGAAGCTAAATTAGGTATGTCATCATTCCGGCGGGGATTGGGCGATACCAGGCTACAAAAACGTAGCCCTTGAACGAACCCGTAGGCTGGGCTAAGGCACGAAACCCAGCCTACAATTTCTAGTCGGGTACGCATAACGGATTCTTGACTAAAAAGCCGTTAAACCCAGTTCCCTCACCTTAAGCTAATGCTTGCTATTTTTTAGCATTATGCTATACAGTCATTTCAAACAGATGTTTAATACATTGGTTAGAAAATCGACAAATGAACTCAATCCCCCTGACTGAACCCGTTTTTGACCGCTTGCTCCATGTGGCTATAGAAGTATTTGCTGAACGGGGCTTTCGGGCAACGACGGTGCGCGATATTTGTTCCAGGGCAAATGTTAACGTCGCGTCGGTAAACTATTATTTCCGCAGTAAAGAATCGCTGTACAGCAAGGCCTTAGCCTTAGCTATTCAGGAAGCCAACCAACGGTATCCAATAACGTCAGCGCAAGATAAAAATCTACCGCCTGAAAAACGGCTGGCACTATTCATTGACAATTTTTTACATAAATTGCTGGACGACAGCCATTTGGGCTTTCACAGTAAGCTGATCACCCGCGAAATTGCCGAACCGACCAAAGCCTTGGATGAAATTATCGCCATTGCAATCGTGCCGCAATTCGACCTGCTTGAAGACATAGTCCGCCAACTCCTGGGAAATCCTGCGGATAAAGCCACCGTAGAACGCTGCCTACTCAGCGTTTTAGGGCAATGCCTGATGTTCAAACATTCCCGTTCAATTGTCGAACGGCTGCATCCCGATTTAATTGCTGACGAAACCGCCATTAAAGAAACCGCAAAGCATATTGCCAATTTTTCAATACAGGCACTGACACAGATTGCCCAGCAAGCATTGGTGGCGCAATCATGAACCACATCGCCTTAAAAATGCTGATGGGTGACAAAGGCAAATACATCGGTATTGTTATGGGTTTGACGTTCGCCTCGTTAATCATGACCCAGCAACCGGCAATTTTTTTGGGCTTGATGACACGCACCTTCAGTTTTATTTCGGATGTCGGCTTGCCTGATATATGGGTGATGGACCCCAAAGTGCAGTTTGTGGATGACATTAAACCCATGCAAGACACCGAACTGTACCGGGTACGCGGCATTTCCGGCGTGGAATGGGCGATGCCGATGTATAAGGGCTTGTTGAAAGCGCGGCTTACCGACGGCACATTCCAGACCTGCATTGTTGTGGGCCTGGACGATGCAACCTTAATCGGCGGACCGCCTGTCATGGTAAAAGGCAATATTGAGGATTTGCGGCGTAGCGACAGCATTATCGTCGATATTGACGGTGCATTAGACAAACTTGGAAAACCTTCGCCTACGCCCGGCAATAAGCCCATACCGCTCGAAATAGGCGATAGCTTGGAACTGAATGACCACCGCGCAATAGTCGTGGGCATTGCAAAAGTCTCTCGCACGTTTCAGGCCCAGCCCGTTATTTATACAACCTATGCCCGTGCGAAAAACTATGCACCCAGGGAACGCAAGCTACTGTCTTTTGTCCTGGTCAAAGCCAAAAAAGGCCAAGACTTGTCCGAATTGACTCGCCGCATCAAGGAAAGCACCGGATTGTCCGCTTATACGAGGTCGGAATTTATGGACCTTACCTATCAGTATTTTATGAAAAATACCGGCATCCCGATTAACTTCGGGATTTCTGTGCTGTTGGGCTTTATCGTCGGCGCAGCCATTGCCGGGCAGACCTTTTACAATTTCACTTTGGATAACTTGCGCCAATTTGGCGTGTTAAAGGCGATGGGCACCAGCAACTGGGTGTTGTTACGGATGATTTTGCTCCAGGCCGTCCTGGTCGGTAGTATCGGCTATGGCATGGGTGTGGGCTTGACGGCATTATTTGGTTACTCCATGCGTAACACCATATTGGCGTTCAGGTTTCCCTGGCAATTGTTGATTTTTAGCGGCGCTGGCGTTAGTTTAATTTGTATTTTTGCGGCGCTTATCAGCATCTTTAAAGTGATCCGCCTTGAACCCGCCATTGTGTTTAAGGGTTAATCCATGAATGCCGATGGATTAGCGGTACGCTGCCAGAATATCGTTAAAATTTACGATACCGGCGACCAGAAAGTGACAGCACTGGATCAGGTTAACCTGGATATTGCGATGGGTGAATTGATGATGCTGGTCGGCCCCTCGGGTTGTGGCAAAACCACGTTAATTTCCGTCATCGCCGGCATCCTCGACCAGGATTCAGGAAGTTGCGAGTTATTCGGTGAAAATTTGATCACCATGCCGAGCAATGACAAGCTGAATTTCAGGGCAAAAAATGTAGGTTTCGTATTTCAGGCTTTCAACCTGCTGCCGTCGCTCAATGCTGCTGAAAATGTTTCGGTACCGCTCGTCATCAATGGAATGAAACGCGCGGAAGCGGAACGTAAGGCCAGCCGTGTCCTTGAACAGGTCGGGCTAGGTGAACGCCTAACATCTTTGCCTGCCCAGTTATCAGGCGGACAGCAACAACGTGTCGCGATTGCCCGTGCGTTGGTGCATAACCCAAAACTGATTGTCTGCGATGAACCCACCAGCGCACTGGACCATGAAACCGGCCATACGGTGATGGCACTGCTGAAGGACGTTGCCTTGCAAAAGGACAGGGCGCTGGTGATCGTTACCCATGATGCCCGCGTTTTTAACTTTGCTGACCGTATTGCCGAGATGGATGACGGTCACATCATCAAAGTGGTTGATTCTGCCAACGGCACACAAACGTCTTTAAAAGAGGCATTATGAAAATCAAATTTTTACTCCCCTTATTAGCGATTGCGGGCTTTCTGTTTGCGTCTTACACCGTTGTGCGCGGCAGTAAACCGATGCCTGTCGCGCCAGCCGTTGCAGAACCTGCCTCCGCACCATTTAAATCATTTATTGCCGGCTCAGGGATTGTCGAAGCAAAAAGCCGGAATATCGAAATTGGTACGCCATTGCCCGGTATCGTAAAAACCGTGAACGTAAAAGTCGGCGATCAGGTTAAAACGGGGGCACCGCTGTTCTACCTGGATGATCGTGACAATCACGCTGAATTAGTTGTGAAGCAAGCGGATTTAGCCAAAGCACTGGCGGATGTCAAGGTTGCTGAAGCAACGCTGGCCGATACGAATTCGCTCCTCAACATGGCTGAAGCGGTTACAGACCGCCGTGCAATCAGCTCAGAAGAACTGCTCAAACGACGCAATGCCATGTTAGTCGCCAAAGCCAAACTGGAAAGCGCCAACGCTTTAGTGCAGCAAACCAGGGCAGGCATAGCCAACACACAAACCACCTTAGACCGCCTTATCGTTCGAGCTCCTGTGGATAGCGAGGTGCTACAAGTCAATATCCGCGCCGGTGAGTTTGCCCAAGCCGGTGCTCTAAATACCCCATTGCTGGTATTGGGCAATCTGGATCAATTTCATGTCCGTGTCGATATTGATGAGAACGATGCCTGGCGGTTTGACAAAAACAGTACAGCCGTTGCTTATCTGCGCGGTAACCGCAGTTTTAAGGTAGTGCTCGTTCTGGCCTATGTGGAACCGTACGTTATCCCTAAAAGATCGCTGACGGGCGACAGCACAGAACGTGTCGATACGCGCGTCTTGCAAGCCTTGTACAGTTTTGACCGGAACCAAATACCGGTTTACGTAGGCCAACAAATGGACGTATTCATTGAGGCCCAGGATTATTCCAATGGCAAGAAAACCGACATGCCGACCAAAACCGCAGGTGCGCCTTGATGATCCGTTATGTGTTTGCATCCTGCTTTATTGGGTTGGTTTCGGCTTGCGCAGTAGGGCCCGATTACCATGCGCCTGTTGTTCCTGTTCCTAAACAATGGCATGAATCGTCCGTTACTGCAAAACAGGCGCAATCCGACCAGTGGTGGCAAACGTTTAACGACCAGGAACTCAACCAACTGATTACTGAAGCGATTGCCGCTAACCTGGATTTGAAACAAGCATTATGGCGGGTCACGGATGCACGAGAGCAGCGTATTGCAACAATTGCCGCCGGTTTGCCGAGCATAAGCGCCAGAAACACAGCCAGTCGAAGGCTCAACAATTCGTCAAGTCCTTCCCAATCAGGAGGTGCGACTTCGGGGGGCGGTTTTGGTGTCGGCAACCAAGCCATTAATATTTTTCAATTGGGTTTTGATGCCCAATGGGAACTGGATTTTTTTGGTGGTGTACGCCGGGCCATAGAAGCGGCAGATGCGACTGTTGAGAGTGAAGCCGAAAACAGCCGGGATGTTTTGGTCATTTTGCTGGGTGATGTTGCCCGTAACTACATTGAATTGCGTTCCAACCAGCAGCTGGCAGACATAACACGGAAGAACCTAGCCGCCCAACGGGAAACCCAAATGTTAACCGATATTCGCCAACAATCAGGGTTGGCGAGCATGTTGGAAGTGACCCAAGCACAAGCCCAAGCTGATACGACAGAAGCACAGTTGCCTAATTACGAAGCCTTGGTTAAACAATCGATCCATGCACTGAGCGTATTATTAGGGCGGGAACCGGGATCATTGGCTCTCCGATTAGGGCGGCAAACCACGCTGCCCACCGTCACCGAACAAGTCATCCCCGACCTGCCATCCGATTTGCTGAAACGCAGGCCAGACATCCGCCGCGCCGAACGGCAATTGGCTGTTGCCAATGCGTCTGTAGGTGTGGCAACTGCCGAGCTGTATCCAAAAGTCAACCTAGCGGCTTTTCTGGGCTTGCAGAATATGAAAATCACGGATTTTACACCCCTGGGTAAATCCTGGTCGGCAGCATCTACCCTGACCATGCCAATCTTTAATTGGGGTAAATTGAACGCTAACATTAAAAGCAAAAAGGCACTGTTTGAGCAAGCCTTTCTAACCTACCAGTCCACTGTCTTAACAGCTTTCCAAGAAGTCGAAGACACGCTTATCGCCTACCGCAAAGAGCAGGAGCGGCAACAAGCGTTGGCGAAAGCCGTCGTCGCCAATCAACTCGCCGTACAATTAGCGAATGAACGCTATGGAAAAGGCTTGACTGGATTTATCGATGTATTGCAAACCCAACTCGCGTTGTACCAATCCGAAAGCCTTTTGGTTACCAGCAATGCGAAGGTTTCAAGCAACTTGGTCGCACTTTACAAAGCGTTAGGTGGCGGCTGGCAAACAGAGTCAAAGGTGAGCAATGCAACCTTAAAAGTTCAAAAGTTCTGATAACCCTTATTTAGGGCAACTCGGAATAAATCCTTCGACAAAGCCCTCCTGAATCTATCCAAACCAGCGAGGCGGATGGTAATGACCTAGGAAGATCAAAAAAATGCACCCATCAGGATCTCTACAAAATAGCCAATCCCGTCATTATGATGGATAATACCGAACTGTAAATTTAGTCAATCCGCGCCCAGGGTAACGAGGTAACGTTCAATCCCTTGGCAAAGAAGCAATCTCTTGAGACGCCAGGTCAATCATGTTGAATCACCACTGCCGACAAATTTTCGCTCTCCTTATATTATTAGCGAATATTCTCCTGATATCTCACACAAATGCCGACACACTAAATGACCAACAACCTCGATCTATTCATGTTAACGGAACGGGTAAGGTTTCTGTCACGCCAGACAAGGCGGATTTGACTTTATCGGTTGAAGTTCAGGCAAAAACGGCCGAGTCTGCCCGCAACCAAGCCGCTACGACGATGGCTGCACTTATCAAAGCGATGAAAAATGCCGGTGTTGCCGACAAGGATATTCAAACCCGTTCGGTTTCGCTTTATCCCAATTATTCGCCCGATCCCGCCAATAAAATTATCGGCTATCAGCTGTCCAATCAAGTGGCGGTATGTATTCGAGATATTAAAAAAGCCAGCAATGTGATCGATTTAGCAGTACAAGCGGGCGGCAATTCCACCCGTGTTCAGGGCATTAATTTTGCTGTTGACAACCCTGAATCGGCTTTGGCAGAAGCACGGGAAAAAGCGTATGCCAATGCGAAGGCGAAAGCCGGACAATATGCCCAATTGGCAGGTGTGACACTGGGTTCGCCTTTGCGTATAAGTGAAGGTAACGACGTGTCGCCCGTGCCTATGCCTTACGGTGAGATAAGGATGATGAAAACGGCGATGGCGGACAACGCATCCACGCCTGTGCAAGCAGGTGAGCAGGAAGTCACGGTTACTGTCGATGTTATGTTTGGGATTCAGTAGTTACTAAAGGTTTTAGACTTTACCCATCAACAAGGCATCTAAAGCACGTTTGGAATTCAAATCAATACGGTATAGATAAATTTTGATCTCCAAATCTTGCCTTATCCACCACCCAGATACCGCTGACTCCGCGATTAAAGCCCTCTATATTGGCGTTAAAGCGCAGTATCAAAACGGCAATCTTACACTACGGTATGAAGTGCAGGGCAACATTGATAAGCTTCTGATCCCTGGAATACAACCACCCAGTGAAGCGGACGGATTATGGCAACACACCTGTTTTGAAGCCTTTATAGCCGTGGTGGAGGAAGCCCCTTACCGTGAGTTTAATTTTTCACCTTCAGGACAATGGGCGGCCTATTCATTCGGCGATTACCGGGTACAGAAAAAATGGCAAGCCAGCCCTGCACCCGCCATCCATTTTGCTCGTTCAAATCACCAATTGGTCCTGACTGCTGTCATTAGCGAGACAAATTTACCTTATAACCCACACAATCAACCTTATCGATTAGGGCTTACTGCGGTATTGGAAACGAACGCTGGCGAACATTCTTATTGGGCGCTATTCCATCCATCGGGCAAGCCTGATTTTCACCATCGTAACGGGTTTACTCTCTCCCTTAAATTGACTTGACCTCCCCGATAGCATGAAATTTGGCATTGACCGATTACTTGAAGAGCCTGATTTACGTAGCCCCTTGGTAGGAAAACGGGTTGCGTTATTGGCGCATCCCGCTTCCGTCACTGCCGATTTGACGCATTCGCTGGATGCGTTGGCAAACTTGTCGGACATCACACTTAGCGCCGCTTTCGGCCCGCAACATGGATTGCGCGGCGATAAGCAAGACAACATGATGGAATCGCCCGATTTCATCGACACTATACATCGCATTCCGGTATTCAGCTTATATGGCGAAGTGCGCCACCCTACCGATGCCATGATGGATACGTTTGATGTCTTGCTGGTGGATCTACAGGATTTGGGCTGCCGAATCTACACCTATGTAGCTACACTTCGTTATGTGCTGGAAGCGGCGGCTAAACATAACAAAACGGTGTGGATACTTGATCGCCCCAATCCGATTGGACGGCCAATAGAAGGTTTAACCTTGCGGCCCGACTGGGAGAGTTTTGTCGGCTCTGCTGCAATACCTATGCGCCACGGCATGACGATGGGCGAGTTGGCGGGGTGGTTTGTTGCCACGTTGAAATTGGATGTCGATTGCCAAGTCATCACCATGCAAAGATGGCAACCGGAAGCTGCTCCCGGTTATGGCTGGTCGGTGGGTGAACGCACTTGGATCAACCCCAGCCCGAATGCACCTAACTTATGGATGGCACGCTGCTTTCCCGGAACCGTCATGCTGGAAGGCACGACACTTTCCGAAGGCCGTGGCACAACTCGTCCCCTTGAATTGTTTGGTGCACCGGATATTGATGCCCCTGCTATCATAAAAGCAATGCACTATCTTGCCCCGCAATGGTTGTCAGGTTGTCGTTTGCGCGAATGCTGGTTTGAGCCGACGTTCCACAAATATGCTGGGCAACTTTGTTCGGGGGTACAAATTCATGTGGAAGACACCCGTTACAATCATGAGACTTTTCGTCCTTGGCGATTGCAGGCCTTGGCATTCAAGGCCCTGCGGCTTCAGCAACCGGATTACCTATTGTGGCGTGATTTCCCTTATGAATACGAGCTAGACCGTTTGGCGATCGACGTAATCAACGGCTCGCCGCTATTGCGCGAATGGGTGGATAACGCAAACGCTACGCCGGCGGATTTGGATACGATAAGCTTAGCCGATGAACGTGCATGGGAAGAAGAAAGGCAAGATTTTCTGCTTTATTGACATAGTCCCAGCCAAAACCTTAGTTTTCAGGGCTAAGGTCAACCCTAGCAATAATCACCACAATTAAACGCGTCAATAAACTGACTTTTCGAGCTTCTCGCACTTAAATCTTCTGCATTTTGTCCAAATTACGACAAAAATCGTCACTTTTTGATCTTTTTTAACGCATTTTTAGAATCCTGCAAAATCCAGCCTAACGGACTAAATTTAATAACCCATTGAAATATATGGTTTATGTATTATTTTTTTATGTAGCTATAAAAGTTGGCATCATAAGTGCTTATTACTTTGTAAGCGAAATTGCTTTCGTGTTTCACCTCCTCGTAGTAAACCTGCTTTCGTTACGAAAGCGTAGCGCATTAACTTTCCCCCTCGGGCAGTAATGCGCTTTTTTTTGCCTGTAGATTTCTCGTCCATAATCGTATCCTAGTGATATCAAAAAAATAGTTTGAACCAATCTACAGTTTTGAAAAAACACAGTATTTTTATTTACCGCTTTGACTACACTAAGGCTGACCTTAAAATACTGGAAAGACTTATGAGCTCATTAACTTATCAAAGAGTTGCCAATGCATCTTGGCTACTGGGCATTGCCGCCGCTATTGCCATACCCGATGCCTTGTTCGGGTTATTCGTCGGGCTATCCCATACCCTGTGGGAACTTGCCCATCTGCTGTTTGAAGTGATTGAGGCGACGCTCGACCACTTTGTTGAACACATTTTCGAAACCGATACGCATGAAACCCAAGTTATCGTTTTTTATTCGATGTCCGCTACGGCGTCAATTGGCCTTTACTTTTTATTGCGTGCCACTTATGGTTTTTTTCTTACCTTAAAGAAAAATATGACGTTAGCCTGGATGGAAAATATAACCCGATTGCTAAACTATTGGGCTGAGTCGGCTTTAAATAAATTTAAGCTTATCGCAATGTTTAATGTAGGATTGCTGTCTTGCTATCTTGCTTTTAGCGTTTTTGTATAACGGTTAAGCGCTAATTTCCACATTGGGATCTTGATATAAAAATGCGGGGCTAGACCAACAAGGCAAGAAGGCGGGGGAATCGGCATTAGGTTTTAGCCTTGGACGAGATATTACCCCAAAGTTGATGAATCAAGGGCAATAGCGAAATGGCGACAATGCTCAAAATGACGAGTTCAAAGTTCCGTTTCACGATCTCGAGATTTCCGAATTGATATCCCAAGGTAATCAGTCCGCCTACCCACAAGCAAGCGCCTGTTATGCAAAATACGAGGTAACGCGGATAGTACATGTTACCGGCTCCCGCCACGAATGGCGCAATCGTTCGGATAATCGGTATAAAACGGGCAATGATGACCGTCCTGCCGCCGTATTTATCGTAATACGCTTCTGTGTTTTCAATATATTCTCGCTTGAAAAAACCTATTTTTTCCTTGGCCTTAATCTTAGTCCCAAAAAACTTGCCGACCAGGTAATTAAGGTTGTCCCCTAATAGAGCCGCACCTATCAAAAGTCCGATCAAAAGATAAACATCCAGTTTTCCGGTACTTGCGCCCAATGCCCCAACAGCGAACAGTAGAGAGTCACCAGGCAGCAAGGGCATCACCACCAAGCCAGTTTCACAAAAAATAATCAAAAATAAAAGGCCATAAGTCAGCGTGCCATACTGCGCCAAAATATCTGCAAGATGCCTGTTAAGGTGAATGAAAAAATCTAAGAATTGAGCGATGAGGTCCATAATCATTAAGCATTAAACAATAAAAGATGACCGTATTGTATAGAGAAATCCGAAAATGGCTGAGAAAAACCTCTGACGGGTGTTACGGGACAGCAATAGCATTTAACTAACCCCTTATTGTCTGCGCTTGATTACAGTAAAGCCTTCGGCTTGGGCTTGCCGAAACTTACTGGCTTTTAGAAGGGGTAATGGTATACAGGGTTAGAACTGCACGAGGCTTGATAGGCAACCGATTATAGCTAATCATAACAAGTGAAAAACAATTTCAGCATTGCACTACTTTGTAGCGCAACCGCTGTTTTGGCGCATTTGTATTGCTAACAGGCGCAATACCAATCATGCCTCCCAGCCACCACCTATCGAAAATATTTCCTTATAATTCAAACATTAATATAATTTTTCACTTATTTTACAACCTTGTTTAAGTGCTACTGGCATATTATATGCTTAACTTGTAATTAAGAATGCTAGGTTTTAATGGCATTGGGTTTATGACAAAACCGTCACTTCTTTTTAAACATCCCGTAACGAACCTTGGGTAAGCTAAACCTAATCTTCGGCACTGTTACCGAATGTGGAGGATAAGCAAATGTTATATGAATTCTATGCAAAATCATTGTTAACTTTACCGTCCATGACGTGGTCTGGGGAATTGACGAACGAGTTGGCCGCATTCTCTTTGTTGCTATGCCTTGTCGGCTTATCAAACCTGGAAGTGCGTTTCCCAAAGATACCCCACTCTGCAAAACAATCGCGCCAATCTTATCGCACCAACATTAGCTTGTTTGTTTTTAACAACCTATTGATGGCCGTGTGTTCGGTTTCAACGCTGTTTGTGGTAGCCGCAAAATATTCCGGCTATGGGCCATTAAACGAAATAACCAATCCCGGGCTTAAAGCGTTATTGGCATTTTTGGCAATTGACCTGCTACTTTATGTCTGGCATCAAGCCTGTCACCGCTTGGACGCTTTATGGATGTTCCACCGTGTGCACCATAATGACCCTTACCTGAACGCATCGACGGCTTTCCGGTTGCATTTTGTGGAGATATTCATTACCAATGCCCTGAAGGCCTTGCTGATTGTCATGCTGGGCATCGACAAGATGCTTGTCTTGACAATCGAAACATTGGTTACCTTGTGCATCATATTCCATCACACTAACATTGGCTTCAAGTATGAGCGGATTTTGGGATGTGTCATGGTTGTTCCATTTATCCATAGGGTTCATCACTCAACTGAACGTAGCGAACATGACCGTAACTATGGCGCAGTGCTTTCGATATGGGACAGGCTGTTCGGGACTTATTCGGAAGTCGAGCCTAACGCCCTGGGCATAAAGGGAAAATCGCCAATGGATTTTTTGAGCTTGATAAAATTTGGCTTCGCTACGGAATCCCCAGTTGTCGCCCGTCCTGACAACCTAGACGTGATGATCGCCGAGGCCGCTTATTACCGGGCTGAAAAACGCCATTTTTATCCCGGCTATGAAATGCGGGATTGGTTGGAAGCAAAAAAGGATATTTCGAATCAACTGTATGGGAATAAAATTCGCAAAAATAATTCTTTCTGGCAGAACATTTCTGATTCTTGCCATTGGATGTTTGCCAATTTTAAAAACCTACAAAGCAATCTTCAGTGGCACTAACACCAATTAGTGCTTGGACAACACACCTTGTAGAAACCACTATTTATTGGTATCGCCTTCACTTTATCGCGCCAAGGATGGCCGCTTTTAAATTCACCGTGGTTTTTAGTCGAGCAAATTGACAAGAATGTAATAAGATAGGCTTGATTTTTTTTGGATGAGCCCATCATGCGCCGTTTCTTATTGTTAAGCTTGCTTTCTTTTCCTGTTTTTGCAGTGGATGAAAAACCACCCACACTTGATCCCGTGCCTGAAGTGCCGGAACCGCCCTTACCCGTGCAAAGCGGTGAAGAAATGGAACCGGATATTACTATCATCCGTAAAGGCAAAAAAACCATCCAAGAATACCGCCGTGGTGGCAAACTCTATATGGTCAAGATCATCCCTGACATAGGTCCGCCTTATTACTTTATTGACTCAGACGGCGACGGCAAAATGGACGTCCAAGGCAATGACCTGGACAAAGGTAGCCGTGTCAATATGTGGAAACTTTTGGAGTGGGACTGAGTTAGCCAACTATTTGGCCGCAAACATAATTCTGCAAAATTGGTCGCCCTATTGGCAGGCATCCGAAATTTTGACCGTATTTACCGAAAGCAGTATGATGTAATTCCAAGATATTAAGAATAACAACTACCCAACCACGTCCATCAATCACATAACAACAGGAAACTAACATGGGTATTTTAGATACAGTTTTAGGGGTCATAAAAAGCCAAGGCGCCAATAGTGCCGCTCCTGGTGCTGCCGTAAGTGGCGATCATCAATTGCTGGAGTCCGTCATTGGCCTGATTACCGATCCACAAACGGGAGGGGTGTCCGGTTTAGTTGACAAAATTGCAGCCGGCGGCCTGGGCGATCAAGTTGCATCGTGGGTAAGCACAGGAAATAACCTTCCTATTACCGCCGAGCAAATCCAAAAGGTGCTAGGTTATTCATTTGTGCAAAATCTGGCTCAGAAAATGGGCATCAACACAACCGATGCCGCCGGCAGCTTGGCGGGCTTATTGCCTCAAGTTGTGGATAAATTAACCCCTGATGGTCAGGTTCCGGCTGACAACAAATTGCTTGAGTTAGGCTTGGCAGGGCTTAAAGGCCTGCTTGCAAAGTAAGTCGCCTTACACGGTTTCTGTACTAACCAACGCTTTCAAAATGGCCAGCCTTGGTTTGAATCAACAATTGCAGAACAACCAACCTTTTAGAGAGGACGCATCATGGACAAACCTAAAATAGCCGCCGACCATCCCAATGTTTGCGAACTGGAAGCAGGCTCATATTACTGGTGCGCCTGCGGGCACAGTGAAAACGGCAGTTTTTGCGACGGATCGCATAAAACCACCCCGTTTACGCCGCTAAAGTTCGAATTGACTGAAACCAAAACAGTTGCTATTTGCCAATGCAAACAGACCAAAAACCCGCCGTATTGCGACGGTAGCCACAAGGTCCTTTGAGCGCAGCCAATGTCAATAGCAACAACAATAGCCTGCAAAAAATGCTGTGCTTCAAACTACCCATGTTACGGTCTAATCGCTGTTTTTCACTGGCCCTGGCATCCCTTTGTTTATGATTTTATTTTTTAAAAATATCCCGAACAATACGATAGATAAGGAGATTGCAACGTTTGTTCAACCGGTCATTAAAGGTGGGCTTCTTAGTTCGAGGGGTAAAATTACAAGAATCGACGTTATAGCGTTAAAAGAAATGAAAAGCAATTTGGTCGAATTTCACGCCTTGGTTAGCATCGAACCGGAAAAAACAGCGCTAAAGGTAATAAAAACATTGAACGGCCAACCGTTTAAAGGGCAAGCTATCACGGTGCGGAAATACTATATACGGAACAGGGGAAATGACAAAAGAAGCACCACCAGTGCCCCCATTGCGCAATTTCCTGAAAAGCGGGTAAACCCACAAAGGCGCAGGAAATTGGAGTTTGTAGATAGGTATATGTATTAACTCCTGTGTGATAAATCACGAAATCCTGGCCTTAGCAACCCTGCACCCCCGAAAATTCACGATTTGCAAACTAACCCCCGTCTTTTGGCGACTTTGTGGCCGCTACCTTCGGATTCTTGGCTTACCCTCCCGAAAAAAGCAAAAAACACCGACCGTCACGCATTACTTTTTATCAAAAAAATAGTAGTCGCCAAACTTTCCTTTCAGGGTCATATTCTTATCGCCTTTTTCCACGACGGTAAACAAGTCAAATCGGCTTCCGCCTAAAATATCAACTTTTAATTTACCTTCCACCACATCATACGCGACGGGGGGCTGGTCGTAATACGTTCCTTCACGGGGAATATGCGTGATTGTCACTTTGTCACCTTTAAAATCCCAAACGTCTTCCCGCATGACAGGTCGCCTATCGTTTAAAGAGTTTTTAGTGGTTTGCAGCCGCCAAGTGCCTTGCACTTCATCTTTGGACTGCAATACCACATCAGCATTAACGGAAAGTCCAAATACAGACAATCCCAACAATACGGCAATTAGCGATATGTATTTCATTAGCATTCCTCTCTTGAAAACGCATTATACGCACATCGACTTGCATTCATGTTACTTAGTAGTCCCTGAAAATAATCCAACTTTTTGATAGTATGATATAAATATGGAAATATAGCGGGCAATAATTGCAAGAAATTGATAAAATACCCGTTAATTTCTTGCAATTATTGCCCGCCATGCAACCCAAACGTCAAGAAACTGAGACCCAATACGACCTGTTCAAAACCGCCCTTGCCGATTTGCTGAACCCACGCCATGAACTTGTGCTTCTCGCCGGGAATATTGACTGGCAGGCTTTGGATACCGCGTTCGGTGAGTTTTTTACGGACGGCAAGGGTGCGCCCGCACTGCCGACCCGGCTGGTTGCGGGGCTGCATTATTTGAAACACGCCTTTGGCCATTCCGACGAAGAAGTGGTTGCGCTCTGGGTCGAAAACCCCCTATTGGCAGCACCTGTGCGGCGAGCGCTTCTTCCGGCACCGTCCGCCTTGCCACCCGACCTCGCTGACCAAGTGGCGCAACCGGATCGGCGAGGCCGGTTGCGAATGGCTATTGTCGACGGCCATCCGAGCGGGCGTGGACACCCAAACCATCAATCCCAATGACTTCCAGTCGGTCACGGTGGACAGCACTGTGCAGGAAAAGGCCGTCACTTACCCGACTGACGGCAAGCTGTACGAACGCTGCCGCCAGCACTTGGTCCGGCTATCCGGGCGGTACGGCCTCAAGCTACGGCAGAACTACAGCCGTAAGGCACCCTACCTGCTGTTGATGGCCAACCGTTACCACAGTGCCAAGCAGATGAAGCGCAAGCGGGTATTGTTAAGTTAGTATAGCATTTGCTACACTTACCCAATTTGTAGGGGTAAAGGCTAATATGAATTGTCCAAAATGTGGTTCGACCGATTGCGGCAAAGA
>NZ_AYLO01000131.1 GCF_000496735.2 Methyloglobulus morosus KoM1 | reverse complement strand
TCTATTATGTGCGACATAATTTCTAGTTTGTTCCAGTTCATCCATACGTTGCTTTATCCAATGTTGGCTTGGAACAAGGTCTGAGAAATCTTCCCAATTCGCAATTATTATGTCTGCAAGATGACCGAATTGAATGAAACCTAATAAGTCGCGTTTTTGACCTTCTAACCATGAGTTTTCTAAAGCATCTTTCTGGCGTCCTGATGCAAAATCCTTTATTTTTTTCGGTACTTTCTCTTCCCACCAACTAATGCCATAAGTTTCTTGTAAGCGTTCTCTTATAAGATTTCGTACAGAATTTTCAAAACAATATAAAAGAGCATAAAGTCGTCCCATTTCAAGAGCGTCATTTCGCATATCTATACTAAATGGACTCAATGTTTCTTCTAATAGATTTCGTTCTGTTTCAAACATATCAGCGCCGACTCGGATTCCAGCGGAACGAAATTGTTCTGCATCTGCCTCGAACATCAATCCACGAAAAAGCCAGTCTCTGACTTCTGATTTACTAATTTTCAAGAAGATGTTCCTTTAATGATTTAAAAATTGCGTTATAAACTTCAGGGTCTTTAGTAGCTGGTAAGTGTATTTCAATGTTGTATCTAAGTCCTCCGAAGCCAAAATCTCGATATTGCTCCTTACCTTTTTCTTTAGATTCTGCCTGTATATCAGTTTTATCCTCAATTTTTTTTGGCGAAGCTTTGGATGCTTTATGTTTTAAATCTATATCAGCCAGCTCTAATAGGGCAAAAAATGTTTTAGCTTGCTCTTTCGAGACACGATCTGTTGTGTTATGGACTGATTTAAATTTTCCTTCAATTGCTGTTCTATCCGATTCAGTCGGTTTTTCATTGATATGAAAGAGATCTGAATAAGCTTCGTGCAATGATTCTCCCAATACTATTTTTGAGTTTGAGCGATCGCGATAAGCGTGGTAGCGTTGAGTAGGACTTCCATCTGACGATAAAAAGCCCATGTCTTTTAAAAGCGGAATAATTCCTTGGTCATTACTACTCTTGAAACCAATGCTTTTAAGATGCGCCACTGTAAATTTATCGGGAGCAGTTCCTTCTATTATTTTATTAAAAATAGACGGTAAGTTTTTAACACTGGTCATATATCTGTTTGTTAACAAATTAAACTCCTTCGTATTTAGTAAATTGGAAACTTTGTTATTTCAACGTAACTGTAGCAACAAAAAATAAGCTAACGCCAAAACTATATAGCTAAAGCCTAGCACACAAAATCCCTTATGCCGCGCCGAGTACCGGAGATTTTGACGGGACTAGCCCGTTAGGGGTGCGGCAGGGATGCCGCACGTTGTCAAAGGGGCAGGGAGTCCCTTTTGACAACCCTCGTCAAAATCGAGGAACGCAGGAAGTAAGCGGCATAGGGTCGCCTTTTCTTTGGTTTCTTTCTTTTGCAGAAAATTGCTCCTGCATTTTCTGCATTCGCCACATCCATGAGGCTTGGCGAAGCAAAAGAAAGAAACTCGCCCGCCGGTGCGAGAACCGGCATCAAATTACCCCTTCACACAAACCACCTGCTTCAAGGTATGCACAATCTCCACCAAATCCGCCTGTGCTGCCATGACCGCATCGATGTCCTTATACGCCATCGGGATTTCGTCGATGACATCGGCATCTTTTCGGCATTCCACGCCTTGCGTTGCCGTAATTTGGTCGGCGACGTTGAAGCGTTTTTTCGCGGCAGTACGGGACATGGTACGGCCTGCGCCGTGGCTACAGGAACAGAACGCTTCTTCCTGACCTTTACCGCGCACGATGAACGACTTCGCGCCCATCGAGCCGGGGATAATTCCCATTTGCCCCGGCCATGCCGCTACTGCACCTTTGCGCGTTACCAGCACGTTATGCCCGAAGTGGTGCTCACGTTGTACATAGTTATGGTGGCAGTTCACCGCTTCCACATCAGCGGTAAATGGCTTGGGCGAAATCGCTCGAATCGCCGCAACCACATTTTGCATCATCAGGTCACGGTTTCGACGGGCAAAATCTTGCGCCCAACTGACCGCTTGCACGTAGTCATTGAAATGCTCGGTACCTTCCGGAAAGTAAGACAAATCTTTATCAGGCAATTGGATATAGAACTTTTCCATATCCTTCTTCGCCAGTTCGATAAAGTGCGTGCCGATACGATTCCCCACCCCGCGCGAACCGGAATGCAGCATAAACCATACGTTTTGGCTTTCATCCAGGCACACTTCGATGAAGTGGTTGCCGGTTCCCAGCGTCCCTAAATGTTTATGGTTGTTGGTGTTTTTTAAGATTTTATGTTTGGCGCAGATAGCCTCAAATTCCGGTAGTAATTCCGCCCATTGTATATCCACATTGGCCGAGGTATTTTCCCAAGAACCTTTATCACGGCCACCTCGCGTACGCGACAAACCATGAGGCACGGCACGCTCAATGGCAGACCGCCAGCCGTGCAGGTTATCCGGCAAATCATTTGCGGTTAAGCTGGTGCGTGCCGCCATCATCCCGCAACCGATGTCCACGCCGACCGCCGCCGGGATAATTGCGCCAAGGGTAGGAATTACGCTGCCGATGGTCGAACCCTTCCCCAAATGCACGTCCGGCATCACCGCGACATGCTTGAAAATGAACGGCAATTGCGCGATGTTCTGCAATTGCTTTTTGGCATCGTCTTCTACCGGCACGCCGCGCGTCCATAACTTGATCGGCTTGCCGTTTCCGGCTTGCATGACGGAATAGTTTTCGGGTTGCATGAGACTGTTCTCCATATTTTTATAGCTGCATCATTAATTGCTTGTTAGCGATTATTTCCTGAGACAAATTGTTATTGCTAAGTTGCCGTTTTCTTAATAATCCTTCTAAATGTATTTTTCTAGCCAGCGCTTTCCGCTCGCTTTCTTTTATTCGACATGGCCGACATAAAACCGCGATTGTCCAGACATCACCCTTTGCCAATTCATACCACCAATGCTGTTGTTGGGCTGTCCAGATTTGCGGCGTTCCACACTGTTTACAAGTAAAAGGTAAGTCTGCATAAAAACCGCGCTTAACAAATTCCGGTATCCCATAACTGTTGTTAGGGCTTAAATTAGCCGGATTTACGGGCACGCTTCCATGCTGCCTACCGTATTGGTTGGCTACCGATACGCCCTTCAGATATTTATTTTTTACCAAGTTTGCGGCGCGTTTTGCATTTCGCCGCGACATGATTTCGGCTCGACGTTGACGACCGCTTTTCATACCGTCTACCTTTTGTTTAACCATTACTTAGTTCAGTTGGTTATCCGCCCGTGCATTGTTGTTTCGCACAGACGGATAACATTATTGCTTAATGCTGATCAAACCGTTCAAAACCTGATCCAGGCCGCCGAATACGGAAATCTTGTCAATCCGTTCGGCGACACGTTCCAGGGTTTCCAGTTCTTTCAACCGTAAGGCCGTGGCGTTTTCTTCCATGACTTTGGCGGTATTCAGCAAGGATCGGGTCGCGTTGGTTTCTTCCCGGCGCTTGATGACATTCGCTTCCGCCGCTTTTTGCGCTTCCACCACTTGCGCCAGGATGGTTTTCATTTCGCCTGGCAAAATGATGTCGCGCAAACCGACGCTGGTCACGTCGATGCCAAAGCTGGCCAATTTGACTTGTACAGCATCCAGCAATAGCTTATTCAGTGACTGCTTGTTTTCCAGCAAGGTATCCAGTGTGCGTTCGCCAATGGCTTCGCGCAGGGCGAATTGCAATTCGCGGTATAAGTGCTCAGCAGGTTTGTTCAGCTTGGCAAAGGCCAACAACACGTCGCTGAACTGCCAGGTCGCAATCAGGCTGATACGCAAGGCCACCTTGTCTTTGGTCAGGATTTCCTGGCCGCTGACTTCCTGGTTTTGCAAACGCATATCAACGGTTTCCACCGAGATGTCGCGGTTGAAGCCCCAGAACACTTCGGTTGCCGTCGTCATCAAGCGCACAACTTTGCCGTCGATTTTTAACACGCCAACATGATAAGCCGGAATCATAACCGCCAATAAGCCTTCCGAACCCTTCAACTCGCGGCCTTTCAACCAGGATTGCTTGATCCGTTGGGTCAATGGCTTGTCCACTTCATAGCCTTGGGATAAGTCGGCTTTTTCCAGGACAAAATCGATATCGCCTTTCCAGTAGGCACGGCGGATGCCTGGGGCCAAAGTCTCGACCAACTTATTGTTCGCGTACAACAAACCTGCTTCCTGGTCGTTTAATTCAAAGACATGCAGATAACGTTCTACCAGCGCAACTTCGTTCTTTTGCAAATAATTCAGTAAGGCTTCATCGGTGAATTCGCTGTCGGCAGCAACCATCGTCACAGTTTGCCGCTTGAACGGATTCAAAGACAAGCGATGTTCTCCGGATTCCAAAACACGGACAAAATCGCCACGTTCCATCAATAAGCCTCGTTCGTTTTTCTTGATAAATACTGTTTTAAACATATTCTTTCCTTAAGATTTAATGGGCTGGTCGGTTGCTCTTATCTGCGTCCGTATTCCGGCAAATCAGGGAGTAGCAACGCTAATGAATTTTCAGGGATAAGGGCTTGTTTGCTATTGCATTCAATCCTTTAACCGCTGCTTTTACTTAGCCTGTTGCGACTTGCCTAACTTGCGATCCTACTTTTGCGGTTAAGGTCAGTGGACACTTGCGCGTTCCACAACCAGCCGTACTGCATTATTTGTAAATCGGTTTTTCAGGCCGAGATTTGGAGCAGGAGTCGAACCCGCGACAAATGGATTATCAGTCCATCGCTCTACCCACTGAGCTATCCAATGGAGGGTGCGGTGGAATCGAACCAACCTATATCACCAGATACACCCGTTTGCCATGACTGAACTTTGGCGGCATACGGCAGAACAACCTTGTTAGGGTTTTACCGCACCAGCATGTTGGGAAACACGGCTTGTCAGCACAAACTTCATTACATGACATTTATAACAAAGCGATAACTGTGCCAGTTTTGGTTATAACCTTATTTGTGCTTATATCTTATTGATAATTAATTTAATATATTTATCAAGATTAGTTTTACTTGAGATAAGAGGGGCTGAGCTATACTGTAATAAGTAGAAATATATATCATCTTTATAATTATTTATCATGAAACAAAAAGTAGTCATCGGCTTTATCGGCTCTCAATTGGATGCTGGCGTTGGCGCGAGGCGCTGGGAAAAATGGCGGCCAACGGTGTCGTTGACCCAACATGAAGATTTGGTCATCGACCGTTTGGTCTTGTTTTACGACCGGAAATACCAGGCCTTGCTCCAATTCCTCACCGAAGACATCATGTCGGTGTCGCCGGAAACAGAAGTTGCGCCCGTGGAAATGACGATTGCCGATCCCTGGGACTTCGGACAGGTTTACGCCGCGCTGTTTGATTTTGCCGCGCAATATCCCTTCGATACCGAGCGCGAGGACTACTGGATACACATCACCACCGGTACGCATGTCGCGCAGATTTGCCTGTTCCTGATGGTGGAAGCGCGTTATTTTCCAGGCGTATTGCTGCAAACCTCGCCGCCGCGCAAACAAAAAAGCGGCCTTATCGGCAGTTATGCCCTGATCGACCTGGACTTAAGCCATTACGACTCGATTGCGAAACGTTACGCCAAGGCGGAGGCCGATGCCATCGCCTTGCTGAAGTCCGGCATCGAGACGCGCAATGCGGCCTTCAACCGGATGATTGGCGAAATCGAACATGTCGCCGTGCGCTCGAAAGCGCCAATGTTGCTGATGGGGCAAACCGGGGCGGGCAAATCCTTCCTGGCCAAGCGGGTGTATGAACTGAAAAAGGCGCGACATCAAATCAGCAGCAGCTTTGTCGAAGTCAACTGCGCGACTTTGCGCGGCGACGGCGCGGCATCGGCCTTATTCGGCCACGTCAAGGGCGCGTTCACCGGTGCACAGCAAGACCGGGGCGGGTTGCTCAGGAGTGCGGACAAGGGCTTGTTGTTCCTGGATGAAATAGGTGAACTGGGTGCGGACGAACAAGCCATGCTATTGAAAGCGATTGAGGAAAAGAATTTCTATCCCGTTGGCGGCGACAAGTTGGTGAAAAGCGACTTCCAGATGATTGCCGGGACGCACCGCGACTTACGCCAAGATGTGGCGGCTGGGCAGTTTCGGGAAGATTTGTTCGCCCGCATCAACTTATGGACTTATGAGTTGCCGTCGCTGGCGCAGCGAACGGAAGACATCGAGCCGAACATTGATTACCTGTTGGCGCAACAATCGGCCGAAGTTGGCGGCAAAGTCAGTTTCAATAAGGAAGCACGGCAAAAGTACCTGCGCTTTGCCACCTCTGGCGAGGCGCGTTGGCAGGGCAATTTCCGAGATTTGAGTGCATCGGTGTTACGGCTTGCTACTTTGGCTGAGGGTGGGCGGATTACTAACGAACTCGTCGTCCAGGAAATCAACCGTTTGCAGAAACTATGGGGTAACCGGACTGAACAGCATGCCGCCGACTTATCCGGGTTATTGACACCCGAACAACTGGCGGAACTGGACTTGTTCGACCGGATGCAATTGCAGGCTGTCCTCGCCGTATGCAAGCAATGCAAAAGCCTGTCCGAAGCCGGACGCAAGCTGTTCGCCGTATCCCGCAGCCAGCGCGGGAGCACCAACGACTCTGACCGCTTGAGGAAATATCTGGCGAAGTTTGGCTTGGAGTGGGCGAATTTATGAAGGAATCAACACAGTATTTGTTCTTTGTTTAGGACTATGCAGTACAGAACAGAATTGAGCGTCGCTGTGAATGACCGCTTTTTCATGGGTGTGACGGTCAGTTATTGGCCGATCTTCCCAAATTGGTTGATATGAGCTACAGTCTGCAATGGAGAAGTATCGTATATTATTGTTTATATTAATAAATATATTTTTATATTATTTTCCAAACAAAGCCTACGTGTTATTTCTTCAACATTGACGGCGTAAGTTTCCCCCAAATCCATCACTAAAATTGTTGACAAAGATCACTTGTAAAGATATACAATTAAATTTTGTATATCTAACGAGGGTCTCTAATATGCAAGTTGCCAAATGGGGAAATAGCTTGGCAGTCCGTTTGCCTGCCGCCATCGTCGAGGCGCTTCAGCTAAAAGAAGGCGACGACATCGAAATCCATATCGCCAATGATCGGGTTTTTGAGCTTGAGAAAAAGCCGACTCCCCAAGAATTATTGTCGAGGCTCCGGAAATATAGGGGTCGATTGCCGGAAGGTTTCAAGTTTGACCGCCTCGAAGCGAATGAAGAACGCTAGCTGTTTTTTCGACACCAATATTCTGCTGCACCTGTTGTCTGGTGACAGTGACCAAGCTGCCTGTGTTGAAGGCATTGTTTCAAAAGGCGGAATTATCAGCGTCCAGGTGCTGAATGAGTTTGCCTCGGTCGCCTCACGAAAAATAGGGATGACCTATACCGAAATACGGGAATATTTAGTGACTATCCGTGCAATATGCGATGTCCGGCCATTGACGGTCGAAACCCATCTATTGGGCTTGGACATTGCGGAACGGTATGGCTTTTCTTTTTACGACAGCTTAATTGTCAGCGCAGCACTCTTGGCTGATTGTACAACCTTGTATTCGGAAGACATGCAGCATGGTCAAAAAATCGAAAACAGGATGGTGATTGGCAACCCTTTCCTGCTTGAAATTTAAGATTTCCAACTCCTGCCCATATTGTTCATAGCTTATTATTTATCGATTGAATTCAACTTCTCTATAGCGGACTGTCAAAAAATTCGGGTAGTGGCAAAATCATAACTGATAAGTTACATTATGTATTTTCTGTAAGCCAATGATTCAAGTGACAATGAAGTATACATGCCGGGTTTGCCAAAGCGAAAACATCGTCAAGAACGGGCGCAATGCGAGCGGCAAGCAGCAGTACCGCTGCAAGGACTGCGGTGCCTGCAAGGTGCTGGAGCCGACCGTCCGG
>NZ_AYLO01000130.1 GCF_000496735.2 Methyloglobulus morosus KoM1 | reverse complement strand
TTCGTACCTTTCGTACCTTTCGTACCTTTCGTACCTTTCGTACCTTTCGTAGGGTGAGTAACATCATTTATATATTTAAAACGCAGCTAGGTTTTGGGCGGCCTGCCATTTAGAATAGTCCTATCGCTAAAATTGTTAGGATTATGACCAAAAGACCTTATTTAACGCTGTCGATACTGATTCTGGCATTGATTGCGCTCGCTACTCAGTTTGTCCCAGGCTTGTTTCAGAAAGCGGAAATTAATCCGCCCGCTACGGCTTATAGTCGAGCTCAAGGGGATACCACCAAAATCGAATCACCTTGTTCCAACGAACACCCCGAATGGCGAAAAGCCCAAGTGATTGACGGAGTGGAGATTGCAGAATCGCCGACCTGTGAACCGGACAATCCTTATGATATCGCCGCATCAGTCAAAGGCACCAACAATGTTACGATGGCGACCTTGATGCAATCTAACTTGGCGCAAGATGCCTTGGTCATGGGCGAAGACATAGATAAGGACGGCGATCCCGATGTCATCCATCTCAAGCTGGAAGTGGTCGAGTTTAATGGTGCCAGCCCGGATGGAGATTATTTCATTAACACTTACAACATTGCGCCGGGACTTCAGCCCGGATTGTGGGCGTTTGCGCCTAAATCCAGCGGGATGGCGTTGAAGAATTTTAGCTCACGCGAGGCGCGGCCTTTCCTGCGTGCGCCTTCACCCACGATACGGGTCGAGCAAGGCGACAAGGTATTTGTTACACTGGAAAACACCCACTATCTGCCGCACACCATACACTTGCACGGAGTCGACCATGCTTGGCAGAATTCCAAAGGTGAGGATAACGACGGCACGGAGGAACATGCCGTATTCCCTGGCAAAAGCCACACCTACGAAATCCAGCCACGGCACACGGGGACGATGTTTTACCATTGCCACGTCCAAACGGCGCAGCACATGATGATGGGCTTGAGCGGCCTGTTCGTTATCGAGGAAAACCAGCCCAATAATTGGGTGCAAACTTTCAATGTCGGGGCAGGGCAGGTGCGCCATCCTTCGGTTGGGGTGAGGAAGGCGTACAGCCAGGAATATGATTTGCTGTACCAGTCCATCGACAAAAAACTGGCAGCGACCATCCAGGCGGCGACTGACCCACGACTTATCGCCAAAGCCATGAGCCGCGATTACAACATGACCGAATCCTTCGAGAATTATTTTCTGCTCAACGGGCATTCATTTCCTTATACCTTACGGGATTCAATGATTGTCACGGATGGCAATGAAGCTATCAAACTCCGTATCGTTAATGCCCAGCGTTCACAAGTGGCTATTCATATCCACGGCCATAAGGCGACGATTACCGCAATGGACGGTGTGGAGCTGACGGCGGGGCAACAAGTGACTCGCGATGTGTTTGACATAGCGATGGCGCAACGGTTAGACCTTAGCTTACTCACTGCTGACGATGGCCTACACAGTTATGGGCCTGGCCTGTGGATGTTCCACGACCACGTGCCTGTAGGTACAACCACAGACGGCATGGAACCGGGCGGCAATATGGCAATCCTGGCGTACAAACCGTTGCTTGATGAAAACGGGATGCCCAAAATGCACGATCAAATGCTGGGCGAGGTATTCGACAAAGATTACTACGCCAAAAAACAGCCACTTTGGCAGCAAGGCGATTTTGCGGCGGTGTTGGGCGATGCCGGGCTTATTTCACCAGACGTAAAAAAGCTGGTTATCTTCGGGCTATTGATTGGCCTGATTGTCGGATTACTGATTGTTCTGATGGTGATTAGACGGAAGGGGCAAGCATGATGGTTCGACAAGCTCACCACGAACGGAATCAACTTTGTAGGGTGGGCAACGCGTTTTTGCCCACCATTGCACCGTTAAAAGGTGGGCAAACGATAAAGCCGTTTGCCCACCCTGCGCGAATTATTTGGCAAATCGTGTTCATCCTATTATTAACAATCGGATTGCAAACACCCGCATCCGCCATGATGGAACATGACCACATGCTGATGGATGAAAAAGGCATGATCATGAATGCCAATACCGACCGCTTGCCCAAGGATTGCCAAAAGGTTTCGGGCGATGTCGATATCACCATCCGTGCCGGACACCAATACGCGAAGAAATTCAACGGCAAAATGTACGCATTCGATAACCAGGAGTGGAATGTCCCGCCCTGTACACGAATTAACATCACTTTCATCAATGACGATGAAATCCGGCATCAGCTCATGATCCATGGCTTGCCCGGATATATCTATCCGCAGGGCATGTTCCATCTGGAACTGTACGGGGCAGGGGAGTTAAAAGCCTCGCTTATCATGCCCGCCCAGAAAAAAACTTACCTTGTCCACTGCGAATTGCCGCAACACATGGAAAAAGGCATGAAAGCCCAGCTAAAAGTAGACGGCGGCGACGGCGACCTGCCCAGCATACCAGGCCTGACCAAGCCGGTTAGGGCGGACAGTTACCCCGTCGATTGGACACCTGCAATGGGTGCGATGTTGTTGGCTTGTGTGTTGGTGGGTTGTGTAGTGCCGTTGTTTTTGTTGAGGAAGCTGGGTAGGTTGGGGTGAGACACGAACCCCAACGTAAAAGTATTTATTTTCATTGTTGGGGTTCAAAAGTTCACCCTACGGCACTAAATTTTAGTTACTTTCCAAAGGGAAACATATGGAGACATCGATACCAAAGAAATCATTGATGGCGAAGGCTCGCGGTTTTACAGTATCCATCGATAAAATGCACGAAAAAGAGCGAGGTATGACACCATCTGGCGAGTACGGGGAGGACTATAACAAGCTGAGAGAATTAGTCCTTCAACAATTCATTAATCTTAAGGATTTACTTCCTCCTGTGGTTGAAACGTATTATGACGCAAACTTTAAAATGAAATATTCTAGGAAAAGGTACTCAGAAATTAACACATTTTGTGAACAGATTTTTCAGTTACTTTCTGAAGAAGAAGGATAAGGTCCATATGTCAGAACATGATTCTAATCTCGGAAATTTAAGTCTGCGTCCGCTAGGTTATCTTGCACTTGTAATTATTGTGCTATGGGCGCTTGACTGGATTTTTCTAGTGTATATATTTCCGGAATGGCAAGAGCGCGGTCAATTCGGAGATATGTTTGGTTCCGTGAATAGCCTATTCTCTGGATTAGCTTTCGGTGGTGTTATTTACACAATATTTTTACAACGCCAAGAGTTAGCTCTGCAACGTAAGGAACTCGAACTGACACGAGATCAACTTTCACGAGCAGCAGATGCACAGGAGCAATCGGAAAAGGCGCTAATGATGCAAGTTGATACACTTCAACGTACTGCTCAGCTGAGTGCTTTGAACTCGTTAATCGAGCATTATTCGATCAAGATTGCTAACACTCCTGTGGCATCTGAAAAAGCGGCAGCACAGAAGCAACAGCTATTGTATGTCGAGGAGCTTGAAATTCATCTTCGTTCATTAATAGTTTTAAAAGAAGACCGATAGCAAATTAGCCTGGATGGAATTAGGGGGGTAGTTAAAGATTCGATAACTGCAGCTTACGTATCATTTTGCGCAGGCTACGACTTTTCTAGGAGCAATGAAACCAACTGTCTCAAAGCTTTTCCTCTATGGCTCAGCTCATTTTTAACCTCAGGCGACAATTCGGCAGAAGAACAATCCTGTCCAAGCACCCAAAATAAAGGATCATAACCAAAACCGTTTGCTCCTTGGGGATGCAGTAGGATTTTGCCTTCCCAGATGCCTTGGGCAATGAGCGGCACGGGGTCGGCGGCGTGTTCCAGCATGACGATCACGCAAATAAAGCGTGCGGTACGTTCTTCAAACGGCACGCCTGCCAATTCCAGCAGCAATTTGTCGTTATTGTCCTTGTCGCTCGCACCTGATCCGGCATAGCGGGCGGAATAAATACCGGGCGCACCGCCCAAGGCATCCACGGCCAAGCCGGAATCATCGGCGATGACAGGTAGGTGACGATGTTGCGCGGCATGGCGGGCTTTTAGCAAGGCATTTTCGACAAAGGTCAGCCCCGTCTCTTCAGCTTCGGTTTGGACAAATTCGGATTGCGGGATGATGGAATAATCCGGCAATAGGGCTTGGATTTCCTTGATCTTGCCTGGATTATTGCTGGCCAGGACGATTGGGTTGGTTTTGTTCTGAATCATTTTGTTATTTGTCGGGAATACTCTTAAAGTTGATAACTACTTACCTTAATTTGCTTAAGGAACCCTGAACAAGCTGATTCCATTCATGGTTCGACAGAGGCTCGCCACGGACGGCATCAACTCCTTGGCGTTCGTTCCTGCCGATACGATGGGTTACTATTAGGCCGTACATATTTTAATTACAATGCGTGCCAGTTGCTTTGCCACTGCTTAAAGATAAAGTCTCGCAAGCCAATGTTTTCGCCTTTCGGGATTTGAAACCGTGCACCGCCCGAGGGGGTTAATAAGGTTTTAGCACTCTTGTCCTGCTTTTTACAATAATCGTCAACGGGTTGCCAAAGTCGTCGCCAAAACGGGTCGTTAATGCGCCGGGTTAAGTACACATGCGTTATCGTCGGATGCTTGGCAAGCAGGTTTGGGATGTCGGTGACGGTAAATTGATGGAAATGCCGCGCTATCAAGTCATCCTTATAGTTTTTGAGATAGTCGGTGTGTTCAGGGTTGTCGTAGTCGGCATCGTTTATGCTATAAATCAGGTCGGTCAGCGCAATCATATGTCGGCGGCAAAACGCTTTCCACTCAGTGTGGGGCGCTGGCCTTAAATTGCGGTTTTCGTAGAGCCTCGGCAGTACATCCCAAAAATAATTGTTGGCGGTCCTGCCATAATACCATTGCGCATAATTGCCAAGGTTATCCCAGCCTGGATTGAACGTACCCACAACCAAGGTCGTCGCTTCAAAATCAACCCGTTCAAGATTTAAGTCGCTTGCGAATTTGTGGATACAGGCCATGAACTGCCGGTATTATGGCCGCTTGAATCCCAGCGCAGCCTTAATGCGGCGCACGGGTTCGCTTGTCATGAGGTGTTTAAACCATGTTTTCACGGACACCATTTTAGCCTTTATATTCAAGTAGATGATGCTAGTTTTAATTTTATGGATCAGTACAGTCAACTTGTCATAACAGATCTTAAACCAGGCGAAGGTCATCAATGTGGCCTTGGCAACCTGAAAAACCCAAAATGTAAACGCGGCAATGGGGATTTTCCCGATATAGATTACCGTGCCCAAAAGGACTTGGCCTTGGGCAAATAGCCCTATTGCGATGATGCCTAAAAGTTCAACAGCGACAAACAATGCCAGAAAACAGACCAGCAAGGCGTATCGATTGAGGCTAAGGATTAAGCGCTCGACCTGATGCAGGATTTTAAGTTCGCGGATAAAACCATAGATGGGTTCGGCAATGCGTTCCCAAACCAATTCTTCCAATACCAGGTAGATAAAGATCAATATCGTCAGTAGGATATTGGTAAGTTTGAGATAAAGTTTCTTGAGCATGATTTTTCCTGTATGTAACGAATGGGTGGCAAATCAAAGTCGATAGATTAAGTCAATTAGCTTGCTGTGGGAATGGGTGAAATGTAAAGTTAAGTGCCAATAACCTTTTTGGCAGGGCATAGAGTTTTTATGGGGTTACCGCAAAACCCGACCACATTGAATTTGCTATATAATTCCAGCCTGTTTAGGTTAACCGATAAAGAGCCAGATGATTGATTGGAATGCAACAGTCGCCGCCGTTTGGCGGCAACGTAAAGAATACTTACGGCCCATTTCGTACATAGACCCCATTCAATTGAATGATCTTTTGGGCATCGATGCCCAAAAACAGCAGATAATCCAGAATACGGAGCGTTTTACAGCAGGTTTGCCTGCCAATAATGTCTTGTTGTGGGGTGCGCGCGGCACGGGTAAGTCATCGTTAATCAAGGCGCTGCTCAATGCATACAAAGGCAATAACCTGCGCATGATAGAAGTCGATAAGCAGGATTTGGTGTACTTGCCCGAAATTGTGGACGACATCAGGGAACTGCCGCAGCGGTTTATTATCTTTTGTGACGACCTTTCATTTGAAGAGGGCGATAGCCAATACAAATCCTTAAAAAGTGTGCTAGAAGGTTCGATAGAGCTTCCTCCCGATAACGTCTTGGTTTATGCCACGTCCAATCGCCGCCATCTTATGCCGGAACACATGCGCGACAATCTTGACAGCCGACTGGTGGATGGTGAAGTGCATTATTCCGATACTGTAGAAGAAAAAATTTCCTTATCGGACCGATTTGGTTTGCGCTTAGGCTTTTATCCACAGAATTCACAGGCCTATTTGGAGATTATCGACAACCTATTCCCCGATTTTCCCAGAGGCCGAGCCAACCTGCATAAAGCGGCATTGGATTTTGCTCATCAGAACGCTTCAAAAAGCGGTAGGACAGCCAAACAGTTTTATAATGCAACGTCCGATGGCAAGCTGGATTGACGAATGCTAATATTTCAACTTATCTGTGCTTAGGTATAGGGAGAAGCCATGCTGATTAACTGTGTCGCCTACCAGGAAGGCAAAAAGCTCAAAGATATTGCCATTGAAGAAATCAGCGATTACTTGGAGATTCCTGGTTGCTTCGTCTGGGTTGCCTTGTTGGATGCTACGCTGGCGGAACTGGAAAAAATGCGTGAGGAATTTGATCTGCATCCGTTAGCCGTTGAAGATTCCTGGCAGAGCCATCAGCGTCCAAAGATAGACGAATACGGCGATTCGGTATTTGCCGTCATGCAATTGGTAAAAATGGCGGATGATGAACTCAGCCTAGGTGAAGTCGATGTCTTTGTAGGCCTGAATTATGTGCTTTCAGTACGAAATCGCAGTAATGACGGCTTTTTGGGTGTCCGTGCGCGGTGCGAGCGCGAGCCGCATTTGTTAAGTCAAGGCGCAGGGTTCGTGTTTTATGCGCTGATGGATGCCGTCGTTGACCGTTATTTCCCGGTACTCGATGAACTTGAAACGGAGCTTGAAAATATCGAAGAACAAATATTCATCAAAGGTTCGGCGCGTTCCAATATCGAACGCCTATATGCGCTAAAACGTAAGGTCATGGCCCTGAAACATGCCGTCGCCCCGTTGATGGAAGATACAGGAAAACTGTACCGAGGGCGTGTACCTAGGGTTTGTGCCAATTCCCAGGAATATTTTCGCGACGTGTTCGACCACCTTACCCATATCAATGCCTCGATAGATACCATACGCGATACCATCGGCACGGCAATCCAGGTGAATTTGTCGATGGTCACGATAGAAGAAAGCGAAGTCACCAAACGCCTCGCCGCCTGGGCGGGTATCTTCGCGGTTGCCACCGCTTTCGTCGGCATTTGGGGCATGAATTTTGATGTCATGCCGGAATTGCGCTTGAAATACGGTTATCCCGTAGCGTTGTCCGCTATTGCGTTGGTGTGTGGGATTTTATATCGACGGTTTAAGAAGGCGGGTTGGCTTTGAATGGGTTATGTTACTTCTTCGGTTTCGGGAAGGGTCGGAGGCTGGAATGCTGGGGTTTTGGCATGAGATTGCCAAAACAATTGCCGTTCTTCGGCAAGCACGGCTTCCACCCGTTCCACTAATCGGATGCATTCTTAGGGTCTATGGCCATTTTTAAGCCTCTCGTCGATGGTTATGCTGACGTTTTTTAAAAAAATGAAGTTCAGTGCTTTTATAACGTAAAAATTTCATATTTCCATCACTCTGTCCGTGTTGTTACTAAACACTTCAGATTTTCAGTTGTATCGTAAAGCGTGCAAATGCCATCTAAACATGTACGATTTCACAGTGCAGCAGTGGAATTGTTCATAACACGACCCATTCATTTTCCTTATAGTAAGGCAAAGAAAATAAGCGGCAGAATTTTAACCATCCTCAGGGCGGTACAACTTGCGGCAATACGCCTGGTAAATACTGTTAGGACATTTAGACGACGAAAACAGCCATATACTCAAAATACAAACGTAGGAGCAAAAAATGGCCGAACAACGCGTTTCATTATTTGTAAGCCATAAGGTTAAGTACCATAAAGAAGCGGCTAAACGCATTAAAGAGATACTGCAAGCTAGAGCAGAACGCCTGGATGTTTATATCTGTGAGGACACTGAGGCAGGCGTTAAGTGGCGCGACTTAATCAAAGAAAAATTGACCGATGCCAATGTCTTGCTGCTGCTGTTGCCACCCAGTGGTTCGGATATTAGCTGGATCAAGTCAGAAATTAAAACCTTTCAAGAAGCCCATCCCAACGGCTGGATTGTCCCCTTTAAATGCGAAGATGATAAAGTGCCGGACTTCATTAAGGACCGTCAAGTCGTCGATGCAATAGCTGAAAATTTCTACAAGTTCTTATTAATACCGCTCTTTAAAGGCGACCCAAATTCAAGGTTGAAGACACCGTTAAACACGCGAATTACGGATGGCGATTTGCGCCGCGATGCCAAGGAAATAGAGGAAATCGTCCGGGGCCTAGCTCCCTATAAGTCACGTTCTTATGGCGAATATTTGGTCGTCGAGGTGTGCGGCTTGGATGTCGACAAGTCATTGGATGATGCCGCCGTCTATGCGCCCGATGGTTGCACCGAAATACTGAACTGGCAAAGGAAAGAATTCACTTGGGCGGAATTGGTGGACTGGGCCAACGAGGAGAAAGGAAAAGGGACATTCTGGGTAACCGAAATGGAAGATGTCATTAAAATCGTCTGCGATGGCAAATGTCCGCCCATCATGACCTCGACATTTCGTGGGCGGGGCGGGCGTTCCGTCAGCCGTATCTTTGAGCCGCACTTGTACAATGTCGATTATGTCGATGACAATCCCGTCCGGTTTTATTTCTCATTCCACCAAGCGCTGACCCCCGAATTGGTGCGCGGCACGGGGCAAATTGGCGATATTTTCAATGCGCTTTATACGGCGACGCGGATGCGCTGGGAAATAATAGAACCCTATTATGTCAAAAGAATTTCGCAATTGCCTTCTAACGTCGATGAGCAGAAACAGCTTATTGGGCACGTCATCAACAGTTTTAGGGTGATTGATGAGTATTCCGAGCGCCATAATATCATCGACGATGTTTATAACGATTTTAAAAGTAACGGCAATGAAAATTTGGACGACCTCGTCCAGTTTATAAAACTGCGTAAAGCGATTAAAGACAACCTGATTAAAGCCGCGCAACAGGACGATTTCAAACAATTCGTCGGCCAACTTGCCAAAGCCCTGCCGTTAAACCTCCGCGTGACCGAGATGTTGGCGGAAGAATACCTTAAGCTAGTCCGTGAAGACCACAAAAAACTCACTGCATTCCTGAAACTTTATGATGTCGCGAAAAAAACAGTCGATGTACAAGAAGTTCAGGAGTTTGCGGGTGTTGGCGATGCATAAAATACCTTTTCTTGTTGGAAAGAGTGGGGTGAGGAGAATATGAAATGAAAAATGCTTTTAAAATCCCTGTTAAGAAACCGCTCATTTACACCTTCTTCAAGAATGCGCCGCAGAATATGGGCGACATTGGGGATGAAGTCATTTCATTGCTCAATTTCAAAAAGAAGCTTTCCACCTTGGGACATTTTTACACCACTTACGACCATATCGAACACCTCAAACGGCAATTTAATGACCAGTTGGGGAAACTCCGGGATGTGGGATTTGACGTTCGCCCTTAAATTTATGCTTTAACCAATGCAACAAAAACGTAGCGTTTTTAATTAGGAGAAACGAAATGAGTGATTTGATTTTGACAAAACCCCTCAAAAGAGGCGATAAAAAAGGCCAGGTAAGATTAATTCAGGAATGGTTGTCTTTACGCGATGAGCAAGTTGCTATTGATGGTGATTTTGGTCCGGCGACAGAAGCGGCCGTGAAATCTTTCCAGAATGGACAGGGATTAACTGCCAACGGTATTGTCGATAACGCTACCTTCGCGCATTTAATATCGCCAATGACAGACGTATTAAAACCCATAACCAGCACTGGGGGTGAGACGCTTGGCGAATTGGTGGTGGCTTACGCCAAACAACATTTGGCACAGCATCCTCGCGAGGTCGGTGGACAAAATCGGGGGCCCTGGGTGCGCTTGTACATGGAGGGCAATGAAGGGCAACAATGGGCATGGTGCGCGGGGTTTACCTGTTTTTGCCTGAAACAAGCCTGTGAACTAAAAGGTGTGCCACTGCCGATCAATCCTTCATTTTCATGTGATTCCTTGGCATCCTCCGCAAAAGTCAATAATCGATTCGTGACTAAAGACAAGGCGGGCCCAGGAAGCTTTTTCCTGGTACGCAATACGGCTACGGATTGGACGCATACGGGGATTGTAATAGAATCGTATGCCGAAATTTTTAGAAGTATCGAAGGCAATACCAATGACGAAGGCAGCCGAGAGGGTTATGAAGTTTGCGCCAGGACTAGGGGATACAAAAAAATGGATTTTGTAAAAATCTAGGCAATTTGAACTGTGTATAGGATGGAAATTGTTAATGAAATGTGATGGGAGGCCTATTTTGTGAGCGGGGCGAGTATGAACAAAATGAAGCTATATGATTAATAAACTTTTGCTTGTTTCCCTGATGTTCTTGTCGGTAAGTGCGCCAGGTTTTGCATCGAAAGGCATCTATACACCCCAGTTAGGAAGTGTCGAAAGAAAGCAAATAATCAATATACTTAAGGCTGACTTTAAAGTGGAACTAAAGAAACCTGTAAGAATTCGCGTCACGGCATTTAAAATCCAACACGATTGGTCTTTTGTGCGTGGTGTTATATTAGATAAATCAGGTGGTCCGATGGATTATAAGGGGACGCCTTACCAAGGGGCAGTTGAGGCCGGAATGTTCGACGATTGGTTTTGTTCGCTCTTGCACAAGGAAAAAGGCAAGTGGCGTATAGTGACCCATGCCATAGGGGCAACCGACATGCCTTACCTTGATTGGGCGGATATTCACAATGCGCCGGGCGGAATCTTCAAATAGAATGCTTTGTCTTGATGTGAAACAAGCAGTGAGTGCAGCTTTTGGCTTTGCGCTTATTTTAACTGCCAAACCATACCTGACGAATTGAATTCTGAAGCTCAGTCAGGATTAATCCTTAGTGCTAGTTCTAGGTAGATATATTTGGCTGGTGTGGGTTGGAATTAATTTTCACACAATAAAAAACCCGCCGTAAGGCGGGTTTTTGCTAAAGGTACACCGGAAAGTTTGGGCGGGTAATGCCCTGGCTGCGCGCCTTAAGGCCCCCAGACCAACTCGACACGGCGGTTTTGCGATTTGCCTTCTTCCGTGCTGTTGTCGGCTATCGGCATGTCTTCGCCGTAACCGTGGGCGGTCAACCGGTTGGTCACGCCTTTCATGCTCAGGTAATCAACGACGGACTGTGAGCGCCTTTGCGACAGGCGCATGTTATGTTTGCTGCTGCCTTCGCTGCTGGTGTGCCCACGGACTTCGATGTCGTTCTTTTGTGGGTAGGCGATCAGGTTTTCGGCAACGCCATCCAGGATTGTCGTTGCGCTGGGCGTCAGGCGGGCTGAGTCGTATTCAAAGTTGACGCCTTTCAGCTCAAGGCTTAAAGGGCAACCTTGGGCATTGACTTTGCTGCCTGCCATGGTGCCTGGGCATTGGTCGATACAGTCGTTTACGCCGTCAGAATCGGAATCCAAGGTTGAGCAGTCGGCCACTTTTTGTTCTTCCACCGGGGGTTTGGGTTTAGGCCCGAAAGGAATGACAAAACCCACATTGACCGTCATGTCATGGTATTCATTGGTATGCCGGGTCGGCGTCAAATTGGCGTCCAGGTTGTTGTTATAACGGTAACGGACGTCACTGCGGAAAAGGAGGTTGTCAAGGATTTCATAAGTGAAGCCGGTGCCTACTTCACCAATGAAACCGGCACCGCTCCTGCCGTTGACATTACTGTGCATCCCACCCACGGCGGCAACGGTGTAGGGGGAGAATTTGTCACGCCAGAAATAATATTGCAAATCGGCCGTGCCGCCAGTCAGGTCCCATTGGCCGTTTTTTTGCGGCGAACGGTTGGTCAGGTCGTCAAAGCCATTGTAGAACCCCCTCAATTCGACGTTGAAGTGTTCGTTCAGGATTTTTCCGAAACCTAGGCCTGCGCCATAGCCTTCATTGTTTGAGATCCTGTCGCCGCCGGGGTTCACGTAGCTGCCAAATGGCGCAACATACCAACGGTTGTCGAGAAACTGGTCTTTGGCTT